>QHVP01000096.1:2851-13458 GCA_003222295.1 Acidobacteriota bacterium
CCCGCTTCGAGTACTCCCGGCTGATGGCGGTGATCTCCGGGATGCGCGCCGCGAGCAGCTCGGCGTCTTCATCAGTGAACATGATCGGCCGGCCGGAGGGCAGGCCGGCGTAGGCGCGAGTCGTCGCGCCCGGCCAGAGCACGCCGATCCCCTCGCCCATCCCGCGCGAGGTGCGGTGGAACGAGCGCTTCATGCCCTCGCCGAAGGAGAGGAGCAGCACGATGGACAGGGTGCCCCAGCCGATGGCCATGACGGTGAGGCCGATGCGCTTGCGGTTGCGGGCGGCGTCCACGAGGAAGAGACGCCAGACGAGGAGCAGCTCGGCGGTGGTCATGGATCAGGCCAGCTTCAGGGCCACGACGGGATCGAGCTGCGAGGCCCGGCGGGCGGGGAAATAGCCGGCGAGTAGGCCGATGACGCCCAGGAGGGCGGCGGTGGTGAGGATCACGACGGCGGAGGCCTCCGGCGTGCCCACGTACTCGTCGAGCTGGGCCGGGAAGACCGCTATGACGGCGAGCGTGATCAGGAACCCGAGCACGCCCCCCACCGCGGTCAGCGTCATCGTCTCCACCAGGAACTGGCCGAGGATGAAGCGTGGCTTGGCCCCCACCGCGAGCTTGACCCCGATCTCGCGCGTCCGCTCCTCGACCACGACGTACATGATGTTCGACACGCCGATGCCGCCCACGATGAGGGTGAAGGAGCCGATGATGCCCAGGAAGGCCCGGAACACCCCGAAGAACACGCGGAAGAACTTCTCCCCTTCCGTGGTGTCCCACATCCCGATGGCTTCCTTGTCCTTGGGATCGAACTTGAGCCGGCGGCCGAGCACCTCGTAGACCTGGCGCGTGACCTGCGGGACCTGGGCCGCGTCCCTGGCCTGGAAGATGAAGTCGTCGACGTAGCGCTCGGTGAAGAGGCCCCGGTAGGTGGACTCGGGCACGAACGCCTTGTCCTGGTCGCGCCCGCTGTAGCTCGAGTCCTGCGCCTTCTTCTCCATGACCCCGATGACCAGGAAGGGCGTGTTGTCGATCATGACCGTCTTGCCCACCGCGTCCTCGTCGTGGAAGAGGTCCTGCTTGAGCTTGTCGCCCAGGAAGATCACGCGGCGGCGGCGGTCGACGTCGACGTCGTTGAGGTAGCGCCCGCCCGCGGCGGGGATGATGTTGCGCATGACGGCGAAGATCGGCGTGTTGGCGGACATCTGGGGCGTCAGGCGCACGCGCTCGCGCCGGAAGCTGCTCTTCCCGCGCTCGTACTCGCCGGAGAAGACGGCATCCGGGATCTCGCGCCGCAGGGCCTGGATGTCGTCTTCGCTCACCCGCAGCTTGCGCCCCTTGCCCAGGCCCTCGAACGGCATCGCGGTGCGCGCGGGCCAGGCGATGACGATGTTCTCGCCCAGCCCGCGCTGGTTCTTGCGGATGCGCTTCTCCAGCGCCTCGCCGAAGGAGACGAGGAGGGCGACGGACACCGTCCCCCAGGTGATGCCGAACAGGGTCAGGAGCGTCCGCATTTTTTGATGGCGGACATCCTGGAGCATCTGCCGGAGGAAGGAGAAGGAGGTCATCGGTTGCCCGAGGGCCCCTGGGCCGCGACTCGGGTCGCGCGTCGCTCGCTACGCGAGCCCACATGTGAAAAATTGACGATCATCTTGTGCCGCTCGCTCCTGCGCGACCCGCTCGTCACGGCCCCCTCGCCCTCGCCGTCCACCGCTACTCGATCTTCTTCGGCGGGCGCTCGACGACCTGGTCCTTGAGCTGCAGACCCTCAGCGACCTCGATGTTGATGCCGTCGGAGAGGCCGACCTTGATGTTCTTCTTGACCGGCTCGCCCTCGCCCGGGGGCGGCACCTCGATCGTCGCCTTCCCGTCGGCAAAGGTGACCAGCCGCTCCGGGATGAGCAGCACGCCCTGCTTCTCGCGCACGACGATGTCGGCGTTCGCGGAATAGCCGGCGCGCAGGGTCACGCCCGAGCCCGGCCTGAGCGCCACCTCCACGTCGAACAGCGTGGCCCCTTCCGCCGTCTTCGACTTGGGCGCGATCTTGTAGACGGTGCCCTCCACCACGGCGTCGGGCATGGCGCCGATCTTGATCCGCGCCGGCATGCCCTCCTCGAGCTTGCCCACGTCGATCTCGTCGACCGTGCCCTTGAAGACGAGCTGGGACATGTCGGCGAGGGTGGTCAGCGGCGTCCCCGCCTGGTACGACGTCAGCGGCACCACCGGGTCCCCCTCGTTGACCAGCAGCTCGAGGACGGTGCCGCTCACGGGCGCGCGGATGATCGATTCCACGTCCAGTTGGGACGTCTTCACGCGCCCCTTCTCGACGAGGGCCAGACGCTCCTGTGCGAGGTTCAGCCGGATCTGCGCGTCCTGGATCTCCTTGTCCGCGGTATCGGACTCCTGGTTGGAGACGATCCCCTGCTTGCTGAGGGCCGCCGTACGGTCGGAGCGCTTCTTGGCCTGGTCGAAGACGTTGCGCGCGATCTCCACCTCGCGCCGCGCCTCGGTCAGCTCCATCGGGGTGGGATCGGGCAGGATCTCGAAGAGCGGATCGCCGGTGCTGACGTGATCACCGACCTCACGGAACGAGCGTTTCACGATGCCGGAGATCTTGCTCTTGACTGCGATCTCGCGCTTGGGACGGATCGCGCCCACGGCCAGCGCCTTCTCGACCACCGGCCCCCGGGTGACCTCGACCAGCTTGTACGGCTTGTCCTTCTCCGACCTGGACCGGCTGTAGAGGACGCCGGCGGCTCCGGCCGCCAGCACCACCACCCCGATCCCGATGACTCCCTTGCGCATACGCGACACTCCCTTCCTCCAGGACACCTATAAGACGCGGGCGGACCCTCACTTGGTTCAAAGAAATTTGCGCGGACGCAGCGGCAGGGACGGCCCGGAGCCGTGGTTCAGCGGATTGGACGTAAGCGGCGGCGCGGCCTCAGGAGGGGAGAGCTACTTCCACGTCAGGCGATTGCGGTAGACGTCCTGGCTCTTCGACGTCACCACCGCCTCGACCGCCCAGTCGCTGACGGCATCCCGCCACACGCCCGGCAACTCCTCGAGCAGCACCCGCTGCTTGGGCGCGATCTGCTTGACCTTGGGCGGAAGGGGGCGCGTGGTCCACTTGCCGTCCACGATCATCGAGACTTTCATCTCGTCCACTTCGATCGACTTCTTGCCTTCGTTCTTCAGGAAGACCATCACCGAGTACGGGTCGCCAGCCTTGACCCGCGGCGGCTGCATCACGAGCTCGACGGCGCCTTCGACCTTGGGCGCGCGCTTGACGCCGACGCCGGAGGTGTCGAAGCCCTGCAGGTCACGGCCCACGGCGCGCAGGCTCTCGACGACGGTCGTGCCGAGCACGAAGCTGCGGCCCGCGCCCGCGGCTTGGCCCGGGGGCGGCGCAGCCGGCACGGCGGGGCCCGGAGCGGTGACGGGCGGCTTGGCGGCGCGACGCGCGGCACGGGGCGCGGCGGGCGCGGGCAGCGGGGCCGCGGGCACGGCCTCCGCTTCCACGGCGGGCGCAGCCGCGCTCGGCTGCGCCTCCGGCGCCGCGGCCAGGGTCGTCGGCGTCAGGGGACCGAAGTTCGGGGGCGGAGACGCGGCGGCAGTGCCGCCCGTGGTCACGGCGCCGCGGGTGAGATACCACCACGCGGTGAGGGCGCCGGCGCCGAACATGACGACGGCCAGCAGGAGGATCAGGATCGGCCGCGCGGAACCCGCCTGCGACCGGCGGGAGGACGGTGGGGTCATGCTCATGGTGCTCATCCCCTCTGGGCCGAGGGCCCCGGGAAGAAAGTGGCTGATTCTAGCGTACGACGAGCAGCGTCGCCCGGTAGTTGCCGCAGGCCGGCGTGGCCAGGCGGGCCGCGATCACCCACGAGATCATCGCCCCGGCTCCCTTCACGATGCCGCCACCTTGAGGTAGCGCGGCGAGGTGCCGAGCGCCTTCCATTTCTCGGGCAGGCGGTAGGACGGGTTCGGAGTCTCGACGCACACGCCGCAGCGAATGCAGCCCTGGATCTCCGGACAGTGCGGCGAGAGCTTCTCCTGCGCGCTCTTGTCCAGCTCGCGCAGGTAGTAGGCCTTGCTCACGCCGTTGTCCACGATGTCCCAGGGCAGGACCTCCTCGCGGCCGCGGCCGCGGAAGAGGTAGAAGCCCGGGTCGAGGCCCACGGCCTTCATCCCACGCCTCAGGTCCACGCCCTGGACGGCCGAGTGCTCGAGGGCCTCGGCCACCCGCCGATCGGCCAGGGCCAGGATCGACTGCGACACGCCCGTGCGCGCGCTCTTGATCACCGCGTCCACGTTGGCCATGCGCCCGAAGGCCTTGCGCAGGAACTGCAGCTTGCGGTCGGTCTCCTTGGGGTCTTCCATGGGCAGCCACTGGTACGGCGTGCCCGGCTTGGGCACGAACGGGTTCACCGACGGGTGGATGCGGCCGACCCGGCCACGCGCGCGGCCGACCTGGATCATGCGGTCGCGGATCTGCTCGGTGAGGGTGACGATCCCTTCCACGTCCTCGTGCGTCTCCCAGGGCAGGCCGACCATGTAGTAGAGCTTCAGGTTCTGGATCCCGTTCTCGAAGATCCAGGTGGCGCGGTCGAGGATGTCCGTGTTCGTGAACTGCTTGTTCAGGATGCGGCGCATGCGGTCGGTGCCGCATTCCGGCGCCAGGGTGAGCCCGTGCACGCCGGTGTCGGCCAGCTTGAGCACGAACTCCGGCGTCAAGTCGTCGAGGCGCAGCGAGGCCACCGATACCTCGTAGTCGAGGCCGGCCAGGTCGTCGACGATGGCTCCGATCTCCGGATGGTCGCAGACGGCGGTGGAGACGAGGCCGATCTTGTTCGTATGGCGGCGCACCTCGCGGGCGCGCGCGACGATCTCCGCGCGCGAGAAGGCGCGCACGGGCAGGTAGTTGTAGCCTGCCCAGCAGAACCGGCACATGCAGGGGCAGCCGCGCGAGATCTCCACCATGAACTTCGTGGACATCTCGGTGTGCGGAGTGAGGATGACGGACTGCGGCAGCGCCATCTGGCCCGGCCATCCGCGCTGCCGGATCACCGGCCCGGGCCCGTCGTAGCCGGCCACGGTGCCGTCCACATGGTAGCGCACCGCATGCCGGCCCGGCACGTAGAAGCCGTCCTTCTCCAGGAGGCTCGCGATCCCCGTGCGCGCATCGGCCGCCCCCGCCAGCGCGTCGACCAGACGCGGGACGAGGGCCTCGCCCTCGCCCACCGCGATCAGGTCCGCGAAGGGGGCCAGGGGCTCGGGGTTCAGGAACGCGGCCGCGCCGCCCAGGATCACGATGGGATCGCCGGGCCCGCGGTCGGCGGCCCGCAGCGGGATCCCGGCCAGACGGAGCATGCCCAGGACGTACAGGTAGTCGTTCTCGAAGGAGACGGAGAAGGCCAGGGCGTGGAAGCGGCGCAGCTCGGTCCCGCTCTCTACCGTCGTCAGCGGATGTCCCGTCCGCTCCAGGTCCTCCCGGTCCACGTCGTCTGGAAGGAAGGCCCGCTCGCAGCGCACGTCCGGATACGCGTTGAGCATCTGGTACACGCTGTGGAACCCGAGGTTCGACATCCCCACGAAATAGAGGTTCGGGTAGCAGAGCGCGATGCGGAAGCTCCCGGCCTGCTTGATGGGCTGGAGGGGGACTTCGGCTTCCCGGAATCCCTGGTGGCGTTGGTGCAGGAGACGCGACATGGGCAACAGGAGATTTTAGCCCACTTTACGGGTCTTTACGCCCATGGGGGGGCTACGATGGTTCATGGCCCCCGGTGGACGGCGGGCGTACGACTGGCGGCCCTGGACGAGGCCCTCGCCGGAAGCCACTGCGGAGGGCGCCGCCTCGTCCGCCGCCCATCGGCCGATCGGGCGGGGCCGGCTCCACGCCGCGCCGCTCAGGGGCCTGTTCGTCCTCGCCTGCGTCTACACGCTCTCCGTGGCCCGCGAATTCCTGATACCGCTGGCCATCGGGCTCATCCTCTATTTCCTGCTGCGCCCGCCCGTCCGCGTCCTCAAGGCCGCCCGCATCCCGGAGCCGCTGGGCGCCGCCCTCGTCCTGCTCGCGCTCATTACCGTCGTCGGGATCGGGCTCTACAGCCTCTCCTTCCCGGCCGCGGCCTGGGCCGCGCGCGGCCCCGAGAGCCTGCACCGCATCGAGGCCAGGCTACGCCCCATCGCCGTCCGTGTGCAGCGTCTGACGCGAACGGCCGAGGAGATGCAGCGCATCACGGACGCGACGGCAGGGGCGACGCCGAGGGTCGAGATCAAGGAGCCCGGCTTCGGGGCGGTGGTCGTGGGCGGGATGCAGTCTTTCCTCGCCGACGCGGTGGTGGTCCTGACCCTGGCCTATTTCCTCCTCGCCGAGGGCGACGACCTGATGCACAAGATCGTACGCGCGCTGCCACGGCTCAAGGACCGCCAGCGCGCCGTCGTCATCGCGCGGGAGATGGAGACGCAGATCTCCGGCTACCTGTTCTTCACGACGCTCATGAACGTCGTGTTCGGAGCGTTCATCGCCGGGGTCATGTGGCTGCTGGGAATGCCGAACCCGGTCCTGTGGGGGTTCGTGGCCGGGGTGACCAAGTTCATCCCCTATCTCGGCGGGCTGTTGTGCGCAGTGGTGCTGGCCCTCGCCTCCATCCTGACCTTCCCGGACCTCGGGTGGGCCCTGCTCGTCCCGGGCGTGTTCCTCGTCATCGACACCGTGCACGGCAACGTCCTGGTGCCGCTGCTGCTCGGCCGCCGCTTCACTCTCGACCCGGCCGTGCTGTTCGTGGGGCTGTTCTTCTGGTGGTACGTGTGGGGCGCGGCCGGCGCGCTGCTCGCCGTCCCCATGATGTCGGCGCTGCGGATCTTCTGCGAGCACGTGGAAGGGCTGCAGCGATTTGGCCGGATCCTGGGCGGCACGCACGCGGACGAGGCCCACGCCGGAGAGTCGCTCCCGACCAGCGGCTGAATGCGCCGCGGCGCCGGTTGACCAGGCGCCGCCGCCATCCGCGTTAGGCTTCCGCCGGTGCGCATCGCCTTCGCCGTGGTCACCGGCCTCGCTCCGCTCCTCGTCCTGCCCGGCCTCTTCGACTTCGCGAACCTCCCGCAATCGGCGTTCCTCCAGCTCAGCGCCGCCTTTCTCCTCGCGGCCGCGCTGGCGACGCCCGGGTGGAGGCTTCCTGCCGGCGGGCCGGAATGGCCACCCCTGGCCGCGCCGCTGGCCGCCTGGCTCTCCTGGA
This sequence comes from Acidobacteriota bacterium, assembly GCA_003222295.1. Lineage (GTDB taxonomy): Bacteria > Acidobacteriota > Vicinamibacteria > Fen-336 > Fen-336 > AA29. The sequence continues at coordinate 10,092 of QHVP01000096.1, forward strand.
GCGCCGTCGCCTGTGCCTGGTCGCCCAACCCCGCGTTCTCCCTTCGCCTGTGCCTGCACTGGCTCGCGGCCGCGATCGCCTACACGCTGCTGTTCCATCTCGCGGACCGCGCCGACGACGTCCGTCCCGTCGTCTCCGCCGCCTTCGCGTCCGGAGCCGCGGTCGCGGTGCTGGGTATCGGCCAGCGCGCCTTTGGCTGGACCTTCGTGCCCCAGGCGTTCCCACCCGCGGCCACCTTCGCGAACAAGAACGTGGCCGCGCAGTTCGCCGCCCGCAGCGGTGGCGACGCTGTTGCTGCTCACGTTCGTGGCCCTGACCCGCACGCGCTCCGCCGCGGTGGCGGCCGTCGTCGAGGGCCTGGTACTCGGGACGTGGTGGGCCCGGAGCCGGCGGTGGGTTTGGCCGCTGGCCGCGGCGGCCGCAGTACTCGTCATGGCGATCGCTTTCCAGCACCGCTGGTCCTCCCCCGGCTCGGCGGCCGCCGCCAGCGTCCAGGGCCGGCTCGCCATTTGGCGCAACACCCTCGTCATGATCCGGGAGCATCCGCTCATCGGCGTGGGCCTGGGGGCGCATCCGGCGTTCTATCCGGCCTACCACCGGCGGGCCGTGGTCGACCCGCTGTTCAGCTCGCGCCTCCGTCTCGACTTCGCTCACGACGACTACCTGCAGCTCACGGCGGAGCTGGGCCTGGTCGGGACCGCGCTGCTGGTGGTGCTGGCCGTCTCCGCCATGCGGCTCGTGCGGCAGGCACGCCGGCGAGCCGGAACCGGCGAGGAGGCCGTCCTGGCCGCTGCCGCCACCGCGGCGGCGGCGGGCCTCCTGACCGACGCCCTCTTCAGCTTCGCCGCCTACCGCGCGCTGCCTCCGTGGCTGCTCGCGCTGGACGCGGGGATGCTGGCGGTCGTGGCCCGGGGGCCGGCGGCGGCGCGGGGATTCGTGGTGGCCGCGCCCGCGGCGCGGCGTGTCTGCGTGGGCGCCGCGACCGTGGCCGGCCTGGCCCTGGTGGTGGCGCAGTCGCGGTGGCTCCGCGCGGATGGCCACGTGGGGGCGGCCCAGCGCGCGGAGTCACGAGACGACTGGCCGGGTGTCGTCCGCCAGGCCGGGGCGGCGGTGGCCCTCGACCGCGCGCGCGCGGACGCCTGGTCCTCGTGGGGAATGGCCTCCCTCGTCGCCGGACAGCCGGAGGAGGCGGTGCGCGCGCTGCAGGAGGCGGTGGCGAGGGACCCCTTCGACCCCAACGCCCTGGCCAACCTCGGCTTCGCGCGCGCGAAGACGGGAGATCGCGTGGGGGCGGCCGACGCGCTCCGTCGAGCCTCCCGGATCAATCCCGGCGAAGGGGAGATCTCGTATCAGCTCGGCCTGCAGCTCCAGGAGACGGGAGACGGCGCGGGAGCGCGGGAGGCCTTCCGCCAGGCCGCGGCGGCGGTGCCGAGCGATCCGCGCCCGCAATACCGCCGGGGGCTGCTCGCGTTGCGCGCACATGCGCTCGGCGAGGCGGACGAGGCGCTGCGGGCCGCCGTCGCCCTCGACCCCGGCAGCGCCGGGGCCCACAAGGCCCTCGGCGTCGTCCTCCTCCAGGGTGGGCGCCGGGCGGAGGCCGCCACGCAATTCCAGGAGGCCCTTCGCCTCGATCCCGCGATCGCGGACGGCCCGATGATGGAGCGCGTCATCGCCGAAGCGGGCGGCGGGCCGCGAAGTTGAGGCTCTTCGCATCGCGGACATCTGATGACGGCGAGGCTGCCGTCACGATGCCGCGGCTTTCGACCGCGCGGATCGGGAGGCGATGACGCCCTCGATCTGCCGCACGCGCGCGGTCCACGAGTTGGCGGCGGCGACGGCGCGCAGGCGGACTCGGACCTCGGGATCGCGGCCCTTGCTTCGGGCGACGTCGAGGGCGGCGGCGAACTCCTCGGCCGTCGCCACGACGTCGACTTCGGAGTGGGCCGCGCACTCCGGCAAGGCCGTCGTGATCACCGGGCGGCCGCCGGCCAGGTACTCGTAGAGCTTCAGGGGCGACGTGGCCATCGTGATCGGGTTCAGGCGGAAGGGGATGATCGCCACGTCGAAGAGCCGCAGATAGCCGGGCAGCGTGAGATACGGGCGGGGTCCGATCCAAGCCACGTTGGAAAGGCCCCGGAGCGGGGTGCGGTGCAGGCTGCCGTCGTAATCGGGCCCGATGAGCAGGAAGCTCCAATCGGGCCGATGGCGGGCCGTGTCCGCGAGCAGCTCGTAGTCGAACCAATGGGCAAGGGCGCCGTAATAGCCGGCGATGGGCCGGCCGGCGCGGCGCAGCTGCAAGACGATGGGATCATCCGGCGCCGGAGTGTCGTCGGCAGCGAAGCGATCGTCTTCGGCCGCGTTGGGCACGTAGACGGCGTCCGTCCTCCGCGCGAGAGCCTGAGTGTGCAGCGTCCGGGCGACGCTGGCCACCACATCCGCTTCGAGGAGGGCCCGCTCGTGATTGCGGTGCAGCAGGCGGCCGTCGTGGTCCGTGAACACGGCGAGGTCGTCGATCCAGTCATAGACCACGGTGACTGGACGCGGATGGTCCAGGGCTTCGTGGAAGTTGTACGGGAGAGTCCACAGCATCGGGTTCGGGATCTGGCGCAGCCAGGAGGCCGGCCCGCAGAAGAGGAAGAGGTTCGGCTCGATCTCTTCGAAGCCGTAGATGTCGTCCCCGGTGCTGGTGGAGGCGAAGATGGCCACGTATCCGCTGCGGGCGAACGCTTGGGCGAGGTGATGCGGACGCTGGAACAGCTTCACGTTCCACCCGATGGACGGGAGGAAGATCACCGCGCCCTTGCTTCTCGCGACGCGGGCGACGACTTCGACCAGGCGATGGCTGCCGCGCCGGCGAGACATGTCCAGGAGACGCCGCAGCCCGGCCCGTACCACCCGCTGGCGCCGGCTGCCCGGCGGCATGACGCGGGCGCGCCAGGCGGCGCTGTGTGTGAGGCGCGCCAAGGCGGACGCGGCTTTCCGCGTTGCCTGCGCCAGCATCGGCGTGAGCCGCCGCCTCGTGCGCGGCACGGCCCTCATCGCACGGCCCGGACCGGTTCCTCGCCCGCCGGGGCGGCCTCCGCCTCCGTCAGCGCCTCGAGGACGCGGGCGACGCGGTCGTCCCAGGTGTGGGCGCGGGCGCTCCGGCGACGCGCCGCGTCCGCGTCCACATTCGGGGCCGCCGCGACCGCCTCCTCGACCGCCTCCAGGAACCGTGGCCCGGCGGCGATGAGGACCTCGCGCGCGAAGGGCAGTACGCTCGGAAGGGGCGTGCTGACGACTGGCCGTCCGGCCGCGAGGTACTCGTAGAGCTTGATAGGGCTCACCGCGGCCGTGAGCGGTGAGGCGAGGAACGGGATGAGGCAGC
>QHVP01000096.1:13485-22028 GCA_003222295.1 Acidobacteriota bacterium
TGGGAGTTGCGGGGCCCACGAGCACGATCGACCAGGTGGGGTGACGGGCCGCGAGAGCACGCACGAGCACGGTGTCGATCCAGCCCGCCACCTCGCCGACGTAGCCGATCACCGGGCGTGGCAGCGGGCGCAGCTCCGGCGGAATCTCTCCGGCGGCAATCCGCCGGGAGAAGTGATCGTAGTCGGCCGCATTGGGGACGAGGACGGTGCGCGGGTTCCAGCGCCGCATGCGCGCTTCGAGCGGCGGCGAGGTGGCCAGGACCACGTCCGCCCGCTGCGCCAGCACGGCCTCCGCCTCCTCCACCTCGGCCTGCTCGGGCCGGAAGGCCGCGACCGCGTCCAGGCAGTCGTAGACGAGGAGCCGCGATGGGAGCCGGTCCAGCGCGGCCACGAGCGCCGGCGACGGGGTGCCGGCCCAGATCACCGGGCGCTCGATCCGCGCCCGGTCGAGGGCATCGCGGACCGCGGCCACCAGCAGCCGCGCCGTCCAAGGCACGGGAGCGCGGAGCGCCGAGGCCAGGGTCGCCGCTCGGGCCGAGATGACCGTGACCCCGCCCGTGGGGGACCGCGTCTCGAAGGCGGCCCCGCGCAGCCGGCGCACCATGCGCGGAGCATCCGAGAGCCGCGCGCGACGCAGGCCGATCGGGTCGACGTAGACGACGCGACCCTGCGCGGCCAGCCGGGATGCGATCTGCTGCGGCCGCTGCCAGGTGTGGCTCCAGTCCACGGCGCCGAAGAACAAGACGTCGAAACGGTCAGAAGGCATGGACGGGCTCGGCGGTCACGCCGCCACCGCAATACCGCGCGGCGACCTCGTCCGGAGCGCCCTCGGCCACGATCCGCCCCTCGACGACGAGACAGGCGCGGTCGCAGAAGCGCCGCACGAGGTCGAGGTCATGTGTGACCACGACGATGGAGCAGCCCCGGGCCCGCACCTCCGACATGCGGGCGAGACACTTCTCCTGGAACGCGCGGTCGCCGACCGCGAGCACCTCGTCCACCAGCAGGATGTCGGCCTCGAGATGCGTCGCCACCGCGAAGCCGAGGCGCATGGCCATCCCGCTCGAGAAGGTCTTGACCGGGGCGTCCATGAAGTCACGGAGCTCGGCGAAGGCGACGATGCGGTCGTAGAGCGCGTCCGTCTGCCGCCTTCCGAAACCGAAGAGGGACGTGCTCAGGTAGAGGTTCTCGCGGCCGGTCAGCTCGGGATGGAACCCGACTCCCAGCTCGAGCATCGGCGCGACCGTGCCCGAGACCGCGACCCGGCCGCGGGTGGGGAGCAGGATGCCGGCCATGATCCGGAGCAGGGTGCTCTTGCCGGATCCATTCGGCCCGATCAAGCCCAGCGACTCTCCGCGCTCGAGATGGACGTCCACCTCGCGCAGGGCCCAAACCTCCTGCCAGCGCTCGCGATGCCGCGGATGGAACAGGGCCAGCACGCGGACCTTCAAGTCGAGGCTCGGGTTGTGCCGGATGACGAAGCGCTTCGAGACCCCGGCCAGCTCGAGCACCCCGATCAGACCCGCTCCAGGAAGGCGGGGCTCATGGTCTTGAACACGACGAGCCCGAGCACGAGCGCGGCCACGGTCGAAAGGAGGGTGGAGGTGGCCGTGGTCCATGTCGGCACGCGGCCCCAGAACAGCACGTCCTGGTAGGCGGCGGCGAACGCGGCGGGCGGGCTGAGGGCGAGGGCGCTGCGCCAGGACCCCGGCACCATGTCCGCCGGATAGACGATCGGAGTGAGCCAGAAGACGAGCACCAGCCCCACCTCGGTGAAATGGGCGATGTCGCGCCAGGCGGTGGTGAGGGCGGACAGGAGCAGCGCGATTCCGGTGGTGAAGAGGACGTGGAGCAGCAGGAGGGGCAGCAGCAGCACCGCCGTCCATTTCAAGCCCGGCCCGCGGGCCAGAGCCAGGGCGGGTAGGAAGACGGCCAGGGCGAGCAGGAGCTGGGCGAAGACGAAGAGCACGCTCGCGATCGGCAGGGCTTCGCGCGGGAAGGCCGCCTTGCGGAGGAGCGACCCGTTGAGGACGATCGCGCCGGTGGCGGCGCTGGCGGCGGTGGCGAAGAAGTTCCAGGGGAGCAGCGCCACCAGCAGGAAGAAAGGATAGTGCGGCACAGGTACGCGCAGGACGTGCCGAAAGGCCAACGTGTACACGAGAAGGAGGAGCGCGGGGTGCGCGAGGGACCAGGCCACGCCCAGGACCGATCCCCGGTACTTCAGCGTGAGCTCCTTGAGGACCAGGTTGCGGATGAGCGGGCGGTAGCGGACCAGGTCCCGAATCATGCCGTCGTCTCAGCCGGGGGGAAGGCGCGCGGTCAAGGCGACCCGTGCGGTCTGTCCGCCGCGGCTGACGGATGCGTCCGCCTCCGGCGCCGGCCGCGGACGGAGGGTCTCCGGAGGATGCGACCGACGGCCGCGGATCCGGTCTTCGAGGATGGCCAACCCGCCGCGCACGGCCAGGCCCAGGGCGGCGAGCAAAACCAAGGCCGGAGGCCACGCGAAATGCTTGCGGACGTAGCGCAGCATGCTCCGGTGCCGCTCCCACATCACCCAGGAGGGGACGGGGCCGCGGCTGGCCCCGATGCGATGGGTGACTTCCGCCTCCGACACGTACACGACCTCCTGGCCGGCGTCACGGATGCGGCGGCACCAATCCATGTCCTCCACGAACAGGAAGTAGCCGTCGTCGAGGCCGCCCACGCGGTCGAACACTTCGCGGCGGACCATGAGGCACGCGCCCGACACCCAATCCACGGGACGCGACGAGGCGTGGTCCCAATCGAGGTACAGGTAGTCGCTGGAGGCGGGGTTGCCCGGGAACAGGCGGGTGAGCAGGGCGTAGCGGCCGAAGAAGATGGAGAACGGCCGCGGGAACCGCCGGCAGGAGTACTGCAGCGTCCCATCCGGGTCGAGCAGGCGGGCGGCCACGACGCCGACGGCCGGGAAGGCGTCGAGGTGGCGCGACAGCGTGGCCACCGCCCCCGGGTGGGCGGCGGTGTCCGGGTTGAGCAGCAGGAGATGGCGCCCGCGCGCCGCGGCCATGCCGAGATTGCAGGCGCGCGCGAAGCCGACGTTGCCGCCGGCCTCGATCAGCCGGGCTTCGGGGAAGGCATCGAGGGCGCCCGACTGGCGAGCCGTCCCCGAGTTGTCGACCACGATGACCTCGAGTGAAACCGGATCGGCGGAGGAGGGAAGGCTCTCCAGGCAATGGCGGAGCAGCTCCTCGCTGTGGTAGTTGACGATGACCACCGAGCAGTCGGGGTCTGGCGCGGGACCGCGAGAGGCTCGCGGCCCCGCCACCTGGGAGCCGAGCGTCATTCGACCCCGCCCCCGCCTCCCTGCTTGCGCAGGAACGCCGGGACATCCAGGTCCAGCCGGCCACCCCCCGACGCTGCCTTCGCGTTCGGTGTCTTGCGGTAGAAGCCACCCGCCTCCGCCTGGGGATGGGACGCGGACTGCGCGGACGGCCCGACGTAGTTGGCGAGATCGACCGGCGTGGGCGCGACCTTGCGGGCGCCCTTGTTGAAGCCGGTGGCGATGACCGTCACCTTGACCGCGTCTCCCATCGACTCGTCGGTCACGATGCCGTAGATGACGTTGGCTTCCGGGTCCGCCACCTTCGTGATGAGGCTGGTGGCCTCCGAGGCCTCGGCCAGGCTGAGGTCGCTGCCGCCCGTGATGTTCACGATGATCCCCCGCGCGCCCTCGATCGAGCTGTCCTCGAGCAGGGGGTTGGAGATCGCGCGCTGCGCCGCCTCCACCGCGCGGTTCTCGCCCTCGCCGATGCCGGTGCCCATCACGGCCTGGCCCATGCCCTTCATGACCGCGCGCACGTCCGCGAAGTCGAGGTTGATCTGCCCGGGCACGGTGATGATGTCGGAGATGCCCTGCACGGCCTGGCGCAGGACGTCGTCCGCCACGCGGAAGGCCTCCGACACGGGGGTGTGGCGCGCGACCGTCTGCAGCAGGCGATCGTTCGGGATGGCGATCACGCTGTCCACGCACTCGCGGAGCTGGGCCAGGCCCTCCATGGCCTGGGCCATGCGCCGCTTGCCCTCCATGCTGAAGGGCAGGGTGACGACGGCGACGGTGAGCACGCTGCCGCTGTCGCCGCCGAGCTGGCTGGCGATCGACGCCACCACCGGCGCGGCGCCGGTGCCGGTGCCGCCGCCGAGTCCGGTGGTGATGAACACCATGTCCGAACCCTCGAGGGCGTCGCACACCTTCTCCGTGTCCTCGACCGCGGCCTGGCGCCCTACGTCCGGGTTCGCGCCCGCGCCGAGCCCCTTGGTGAGCTTCCCGCCGATCTGGATCTTCACCGGCGCACGGTTGGTCCGCAGCGCCTGCAGGTCCGTGTTGATGGCGATGAACTCCACCCCTTGCAGGCCGGAGGCGATCATGCGGCTGATGGCGTTGCCGCCCCCGCCCCCGACCCCCACCACCTTGATGTGGGCGCCGCGCGTCTCGTCGTCGGCGAAGGTGATGCGGCCTGGCCCTTCGTTCGTATCGATCGGCATGTATGAAACCTCCTCGGCAATTCAGGGGGTACCCACCCTGAATGCACCCCCTGCGCCTTCGGCTACCCCCCCACCTGCGCGCGGCGAAGGCAGTCCGCCGCTCGCTGTGGTTGGCTCGTGGCCATGGTCAAATCCCCTCCGAACACCCGGTCATGAACCCGCAGCGCAGGCAGATGCGCTTGCAATGGGAGGCGATGACGGAGGATCCGCACATCTCGCAGCGAGGCTCCCCGTCTCGAGGCAGGAACACACCCGGACGGACGGCCTCCCGCACGCGCTCTCGCGGCACTGGGACCGGCGGGAACACGATGCCCTCTTTGAGGTCCATGTCGCCCCTTTCTAAGGCAGGGGGGCACTCACGCGACACCGCGATGGGCGTTCGCGCTGCGGCCACCATCGCAATGTGTGGCTGCGGCCCCCCCTGCAACCCCCCTCGCGCCACCATGCCCTTCAGAAAAAGTCCGAAAGCCAGCCCATGAGCCTTCCCGTCACCTTGCCGAAGGTGCCCGTCGCCGCCGGGCGCATCATTCCGACTCCTCGACGCTCCCGGTTGCGGTAGCCCCACAGCACAAGGCCGACCGCGGTGGAATAGACGGGGCTCGCCACCACGTCCACGAGGCCCCCGATCCCGGAGGGCGTTCCACGCCGCACGGGCATGTCGAAGATCTGCTCGGCGATCTCCGGCATGCCCTCGAGGATGGCCCCCCCGCCCGTCAGCACCACGCCGCTGTTGAGGCTGCGGTCGAAGCCGGCGCGCCGGATCTCGGTCAGGGCGAGCTGGCAGATCTCCTCCGCCCGCGCCTGGAGCACGTCGCCCAGCACCTGGCGGGCCATGATCCGGGGCTTGCGCCCTCCGACCGAGGGAACTTCGATCGAGTCGTCCTCCGGAATCATCGAGACCAGCGCGCACCCATGCTTCTTCTTGATCTTCTCCGCCTCGTTCACCGGGGTCCGCAGGGCCACGGCGACGTCGTTCGTGAAATGCTCGCCGCCGACCTGTAGCACGGCCGTGTGCCATAACGAGCCCTTTTCGAAGATGGCCAGATCGGTTGTTCCCCCCCCGATGTCGACCAGGGCGACCCCCAGCTCCTTCTCGTCGGTGGTCAGGCAGGCCTCGGCCGCGCTGAGTTGGGTGAGGACGGTGTCCGTCACCTCGAGGCCGGCCCGGTTGACGCAGGTCACCGTGTTCTGGGCCGCGGTGGAGGCGCAGGTGATGACGTGGACGTTGACCTCCAGACGCGTGCCCGTCATGCCGGAGGGATCCCCGATGCCGTCCTGGTCGTCGACCACGAACTCCTGGGGCAGGACGTGCAGGATCTCGCGGTCGAGGGGGATGGCGACGGCCTTGGCCGCCTCGATGACCCGGGCCACGTCCTCGCGCTCGATGATGCGGTTCTTGTTGGAGACGGCGATCACGCCCCGCGAGTTGAACCCGCGGATGTGGGTGCCGGCCAGGCCCACGTAGGCGGAGCCGATCTCGACCCCCGCCATGAGCTCCGCCTCCTCCACCACGCGCTTGATGGAGTCGACGGTGGCCTCGAGATTGATGACGACCCCCTTGCGCAGGCCCTTGCTCTCGGCCTGGCCGATGCCGATGACGTCGAGGCGCCCTTCCTCGGTGATCTCGGCCACGATCGCGCACACCTTGTGCGTGCCCACGTCGAGGCCAACCACATAGCGTTCTTTTCTTTTCGCCACCTAACCCCCTTCCCTCACGGCATCGGCATGGATCGGCTCGATACGGGGTCCCGACGGAACCTCGTGCGTATCCGGCAGCGCGGCCGGCACCGGGGACGCTTCGGTGCCCGGCCGCGGCCCCACTGCCTCCGGCGGCTCCTTGGCGTAGATGCGGCCCCTGAAGCGCAGGTCGAAGTACTCCGCGCGCGGGCAGCGCTCGTGCAGCTCCGGGCGCAGCTCCAGGAAGGTGGCGAAGCGGCTGCGGTACGGGGGTGCGCCCATGAGCACCACCTCGCCCGCCCCGCGCAGGACGACGCGCAGGTCGCCCGAGGGCTGGACCTCGACCTCCGAGATCTCGACCGCCCGCTCGCCGACGTCGCGGAGCAGGGCGACGGCGCGGCCGGCCCGATCGCGGCGGACCTCGGCGTCGACGTGGGCCAGCCCCCGCACGATGGGGAGGTCGAAGCCGGCCGTCCGCGGCCCATAGATGTCGATGAGCGCGCCGTCGCCGTCCATGAGATAGAGGCGCTCCATCTCGGCCAGGGCCAGGGGCACGCGCTCGCGGATCTCGACGCGCACGGTGTCGGGCAGGTTGCGCGACACGGTGGCGTCCGCGACCCAGGGCGACGCGCGCAGGCGCGATTTCAGTCCGTCGATGTCGAGGCTGAGGATGTTCTCCCCCACCGCCGGCCCCAGCAGCTCGCGGACCTCTCCTTCGGAGAGGAAATGGCCGCCGCGCACCTCGACCTTGCCCACGCGCAGCCGCTCGCTGGCCATGACCTTCGAGTAGCCGGTCCACACGGCGCTCACTGCGATGAGGAGCGCGGCCCCGAGCTGCAGGGCCAGGACCGTGCGATACGTCCAGCCCCGGCGCCGCTGGCGCACGCGCGTGCGGCGTTCCGGACGCAGGAACGGCGCGTCCTCCAGCGGCTCGAGGACGGGATCGAGTGGGAGGTCGGGAGAAGGCGGGACGATGAGGCGGCGCTGCAGGGGACGGCGGGACGGGGAGGGGGTCGATGCGCGATCAGTCATCGACCCCCCACGCCGCGTCGTTTGAGCAGCTCGTCCCCCGCCGTCCACACGCTGCCCGCTCCCAGGGTCAGCACGACGTCGCCTTCCTTCACCTCCCGGGCCAGGCGCTCCGTCGCCGCGCGCAGATCGCCCACGTAGAGGACCTGCCGATGTCCGCGGCGCGCGATTGCTTCGGCCAGGGCCTCCGAGGTGATCCCCGCGACCGCCTCCTCGCCCGCGGGATAGATGTCCGAGAGGAGCAGCAGGTCGGCCAGGTGGAAGGCGCGGCAGAACTCGTCCCACAGATGCTGCGTGCGCGTGTAGCGATGCGGCTGGAACAGCACCACCGTGCGGCGGTTGCCCGCCCGGCCGCGCAGGGTCTCGAGCGTCGCGCGGATCTCCGTCGGGTGGTGGCCGTAGTCGTCGACCACCAGCACGCTGCCCGCCTCCCCGCGGATCTGGAAGCGCCGGTCGACGCCGGTGAAGGCGGCCAGTCCCTGGCGGATGCTCTCGAAGGGGACGGCCAGCTCCAGCCCGACCGCGACCGCGGCCAGGGAGTTGAGGACGTTGTGCGCGCCGGGCACGGCCAGCTCGATCTCGCCCAGCGTGCGCTCGCCCGCCGAGGCCAGGTAGGCCGACCCGCTCGGCCCCAGCCGCACGTCGCGCGCCGAGACCTGCGCCTGCGGGCTCAGGCCGTAGCTGACGACGCGGCGCTCCACCCGCGGCAGGATGTCCTGGACCGGCCCGTCGTCCAGGCACACCACGCCCGCCCCGTAGAAGGGCACCTTGTTCAGGAAGCCGAGGAAGGCCTCCTGCACGTCCGCGAGATCCTTGTAGGTGTCGAGGTGCTCGCGGTCGATGTTGGTGACGATCGCGATCGTGGGCGAGAGCTTGAGGAAGGACCGGTCGGACTCGTCCGCTTCCGCGACCATGAAATCGCCGCGGCCCAGGCGCGCGCCCGAGCCCAGGACCCCCAGCCGACCGCCCACCACCACCGTGGGGTCGAGGCCCCCCTTGTCCAGGACCATCGCGATCATCGACGTGGTCGTGGTCTTGCCGTGGCTGCCCGCCACCGCCACCCCGTACTTGAGGCGCATCAACTCGGCCAGCATCTCCGCGCGCGGGATCACGGGGATGCCCAGGCGGCGCGCCTCCACGACCTCGGCATTGGTCGGGCGCACCGCGGTCGAGATCACGACCACGTGGGCGCCCTCCACGTTCGCGGCGGCGTGCCCTTCCGCGACGCGCGCGCCCTGCGCGGCCAGCCGGTCCGTCACCGGCGACCGCTTCTGGTCCGAGCCGGAGACCACGTAGCCGAGGTTGAGCAGCACCTC
>QHVP01000096.1:22052-28820 GCA_003222295.1 Acidobacteriota bacterium
AGGAGGTCGGCCACGCGCGCCGCGGCATCCGGACGGGCCAGCTTCCGCGCCGCCTCCTCCATCGCGGTCAGCTTGGCGGGATCGCTCAGCAGCTCCGTCACCACTGCGGCCAGCCGTTCCGGCGTGAGGTCCTTCTCCTCGATCATGCGGGCGGCCCCCGCCGCCTCCAGGGCGCGGGCATTGCCGCGCTGGTGGTCGTCGGCGGCCCGGGCGAACGGAACGAGCACGGCGGCCTTGCCCGCCGCGGTCAGCTCGGCGGCGGTGGTGGCCCCGCTGCGGCACAGGACGAGGTCGGCCTGGGCGAAGCGCGTCTCCATGTCGTCCAGGAAGGCGAGCACCTCCGCCTTGCGCCCGGCCGCGTTGTATCCCTCCGCGACCTCGTCGCGCGAGGCGGGCCCCGTCTGGTGGACGAGCCTCAGCTGCTCGGGTCCGGGCAGCCGCGGAATCGCCGCCACCAGCGTGCGGTTGATGATGCGCGCGCCCTGGCTGCCTCCGAACGTGAGGAGGGTCAGGGGAGGGACGTGCCACTTCGGAGCGAGCTTGGCGAAGCCCCCGCGCACCGGGTTGCCCGTCACCACACCCTTGCTCCCGAACTCGCGCCGCGTCTCCTCGTACGAGCAGGCGGCGTGGCGCACGAAGGGCTTGAGCACGCGGTTCGTGAACCCCGGTTTCGCGTTGGGCTCGAGCACGACCGTCGGGATGCGGAGCGCGGCGGCCACGAGGACGATCGGGCCTCCCGCGTATCCGCCCACCCCCAGCACGGCCTCCGGACGCAGACGGCGGACGAGCTGGACGGCCTTGACCATCGCCCAGGGGAGAGCGAGGACGCCCTTGACCATCCGCGCCAGCCCCACCCCGTTGAGGGGCAGGATGGGGAGCGTCTCCAGCTCGTAGCCGGCCTTGGGCACCAGGCGCGACTCCAGGCCTCGCGGCGTCCCCACGAAGACGACGCGCGTCTCCGGGTCGCGGGCCTTGAGCTCGTCCGCCACGGCAATGCCGGGGAAGAGGTGGCCCCCCGTGCCGCCGGCCGCGATGAGGATGGTTCGTGCCATGGGTCAGTCCGCATGCTGGGTGATGTTGAGGAGGAGGCCGACGCTCACGAGCGTGAACAGGAGAGAGGATCCGCCCGCGCTGATGAAGGGCAGGGGAATGCCCTTCGTCGGCAGCAGGCCCAGCACCACGCTCACGTTGATGAGCCCCTGGAGGACGATGGACAGGGTCAGGCCCGCAGCCAGGAAGGTGCCGAAGGCGTCCGGGGCCTTCCAGGCCGCGCGCACTCCGCGCCAGAGGAGGAGGACGAACCCCAGCACCACCGCCCCCGCCCCCAGCAGGCCCAGCTCTTCGCCGATGACCGCGTAGATGAAGTCGCTGTACGGATAGGGCAGGTAGAAGAGCTTCTGCCGCCCTTCCATGAGGCCCACGCCGGTGAGGCCGCCCGTGCCCACCGCGATGAGGCTCTGGATGATCTGGTAGCCGGAGCCGCGCGCGTCGGACCAGGGATTGAGGTAGGCCTCGATGCGGTCACGCCGGTAGGCGGCCATCATGATGGCCTGGTACACCACGGGCAGGCCGAGGACGGTGAGGGCCGCGAAGTAGCGCAGCCGCACCCCGGTCAGGAACAACATCACGCAGCCGATCAGGATCACGGTGGCCGCGCTGCCGAGGTCGGGCTGGATGAAGATCAGGAACGCGAACCACCCCAGCAGCAGCAGCACCGGGAAGAGCGAGGGCAGGAACTCGTTGACCTTCTCGCCGCGCCGCTCCAGGTGGTAGGCGAGGAAGAGGATGGTCGAGAGCTTGGCCACCTCCGCCGGCTGCAGCGAGAGCGATCCCAGCCGGATCCAGCGATGCGTGTCGTTGACCGCGGGCAGGAACAGGACGGCGATGAGCAGGACGAGGGTGGCGAGCACCGCGGAGTAGACGACGGCGGGATGGCGCAGCTTGCGGTAGTCCGTGCGCATGGCCGCCACCATGGAGACGAGACCGACGCACGCCCACACCACCTGCCGGATCAGGAAGTAGTACGCGTTGCCGTAGCGCTCCTGGGCCAGGCCGGACGACGCGCTCCACACCATCACCAGGCCCACGCCGAGCATGGCCACGGTCACGGCGAAGAGCGCGCGGTCCGAGGAGATCTTCTTAGCCACTGCGCTTCTCCGGCGCGGCCGCGGTGGCGGCGGCCAGGCGCCGCACTTCGTCCTTGAACGCGCGCCCGCGGGCGGCGTAGTCCTCGAACATGTCGAAGGACGAGCAGGCGGGGGCCAGCAGCACGGTGTCGCCGGCGGTGGCCAGCGCGAAACCGCGCTCCACCGCCTCGCGCAGCGAGTCGCAGGGGACGACGGGGACCACCGCCGCCAGCGCCGCCACGATGCGGGGGGTCGCTTCGCCGATGGCCAGCACCGCCTTGCCGTGCGCGCGCAGCCCGGGGGCGAGGTCGGCGAAGTCGCCGCCCTTGTAGCGGCCGCCGAGGATCGGCAGCACCACACCCGGGAACGCTTCCAGGCTCCTGCGCGCCGCCTCGACGTTGGTGGCCTTGGAGTCGTTGAAGAAGGAGACGCCCGTGATCTCCGCCACGCGCTCGAGCACGTGCTCCACCCCGGTATAGGAGCGGACGGCCCGGCGGATCGCGTCCACGGGCGCCCCCATCAAGCGGGCGGCGGTGGCCGCGGCCAGCATGTCGGAGGCGAGGTGGTCGCCGGGCAGCCGCACGTACGCGCGATCGAAGAGGACCTCGTCCAGCCCCGCCGTCTTGAGCCGCGCCAACCCGCGGTCGAAGAATGCCCCCTCGGCGGCGCGCGCGGTGGGATGGAAGGCAACCGGCCGTGCCTTTCCCTGTCGGGCGAGCGCGAGCACCGCCGGATCGTCCGCGTTCACCACTGCCCAGTCGTCCGCGGTCTGGCTCGCGAAGATGCGGGCCTTGGCCTGCGCGTACTCCTCGAAGCTGGCGTGGCGGTCGAGATGATCGGCGGAGAGGTTCAGGAAGACCGCGACGTGCGGACGGAACGTATCCGTCCCCTCGAGCTGGAAGNNNNCCTGTCCGATGTTGCCGCCCACCCGCACGTCCCCCCCGCCTTCGCTCAGCATCGCGCCCGCGGCCGCCGTGGTCGTGGACTTGCCCTTCGTGCCCGTGATCGCGGCCACCGTCCCCTTCAACAGCCGGAAGCCCAGCTCGAGCTCCGCCACCACCGGGACCCCCGCCGCGCGTGCGGCCTGCAGCTCGGGCATCGTGGAGGGCACACCCGGCGACACCACGATCATGGAGGCGCCGGTGAAGGTCGCCCGGCGATGACCACCGAGTTCCAGGCGCACGCCCTGCTTCTCCAGGTTCATCACTTCCGGCGGAAGCTCGCTCGGCCCTTTCCGATCGGTGGCCACGACCCGCGCCCCGCGCCTCGCGCAGAGCGCCGCCGCCGCGATACCCGACCGCGCAAGGCCAACCACGACGATGTTTTTGCCCGCCAGTTCCAAGGGGCCCTCAAGCGTTCCAGGTCACTAGCGATCTGCGGCGTTCGTAGATGGCAAGCCATCCGTGGTGCGAACCTATATCTCGTTTTCCGTTGTTCTTTTTCTTCATCGCAGTTTCACCGTGGTGAGTCTGAGCAGCGCGAAGATGAAGGCCACGATCCAGAAGCGCACCACCACCTGCGTCTCCTTCCAGCCGATGAGCTCGAAGTGATGGTGCAGGGGGGCCATGCGGAAGATGCGCTTGCCCCGCAGCTGGAACGAGACCACCTGCAGGATCACGGAGAGGGCCTCGATGACGAACAACCCGCCGACGCTGAAGAACAGCACTTCCTGCTTGATGAGGATGGCGATCGTGCCCAGCGCACCCCCCAGGGCCAGCGACCCCACGTCCCCCATGAAGATGTGGGCGGGATAGCAGTTCCACCACAGGAACCCCATCGATGCCCCCACCATCGCGCCGCAGAAGATGGTCAGCTCCGCGCCCCGCGGCAGGAAGATCAAGTCGAGGTAGCGGGAGAACACCGCGTGCGTGGTCAGGTACGTGAGCACCGTGAAGGCGGCGGCGGCGATCAGCGTCGTCCCGATGGCGAGGCCGTCCAGACCATCGGTGAGGTTCACCGCGTTCGAAGCGAAGGCCACGAACAGCACCGCGAACGGTATGTAGAGCAGGGCCAGGTCGGGCAGGAGGTTCTTGAAGAACGGCACCGTGATCCGCGTCGAGTAGCTCGCGGGATCGACCCGGGCGAAGCCGTACACGATCACCCCGATCACGAACCCGATGGCGAGCTGGAAATATTCTTCTTGCTCAGCTTGAGGTAGTCGTCGGCGAAGCCGATGGCGCCGAAGGCGAGGGTGGAGAGGACGGCGATCCACACGTTGCGGTTCGTGAGGTTGGCCCACAAGAGGGTGGGGATCACGATGCCGGCCAGGATGAGCAGGCCGCCCATCGTCGGCGTGCCCTTCTTGGACTGGTGCGCCTGGGGGCCCTCCTCGCGGATGTATTGGCCGACCTGGAGCCGGCGCAAGCGCTCGATCATCCAGGGGCCCAGGATCAGGACCAGGAAGAGCGCGGTGAGGCTGGCCACCGCGGTGCGGAACGTGATGTACCGGATCACGTTGAACCCGGACACCTGCGTGTGGAGGGGGTACAGGAGGTGGTAGAGCACGCTAGCTCTCCTTCTCCCCGAACCGCGCCACCAGGGCCTCCACGACCTTCTCCATGCGCGCGCCGCGCGAGCCCTTCACGAGCACGGCGTCCCCCGGCTTCACGAGCGCGGCCGTCTCGCGGGCGGCCACCTCGGAATCCGCGAAGTCGCGCAGCGCGGACGCGGGGAGACCCGCGCGCCGTGCCCCTTCCGTGAACTCGCGGCCCAGCGTCCCCACGCCGATGACGACGTCGGCGCGGCCGGCCAGCTTCGCCCCCGTCTCCCGATGCAGCTCCGGACCCGTAGGCCCCAGCTCCAGCATGTCGCCCAGGAACACGACGCGGCGGCCCTGCGCGGCCATGTCGAGGGCGGTGACCGCCGCCTCCACCGCCGCCGGGTTCGAGTTGTAGCTGTCGTCCAGGAGGGTGACGCCTTCGCCCAGCCGGCGGACCTGCCCGCGGCTCTTGGCCGCCTTCAGGTGGGTGGCCGCCTCCACGATCGCCTCCATGGGCACGCCGATGTGGTGCGCGGCCGCGGTCGCGGCCAGGAAGTTCAGCAGGAAATGGGGGCCGGGCAGAGGCAGGGCCACGTCGTAGCTCTGGCCGTCCACGCGCAGGTCGAAGCGCATGCCGTGGATGGTGCCGCGCCAGTTCTCGGCGGAGACGTCGCAGGCGCGGTCGCGCCCGAACCAGAGCGTGCGTCCCTTGCGCTCTTCGCCGATCCGCCGGACGCGCGGGTCTTCCCAGTTGAGGACGGCCACTCCATTCGCGTCGAGCCCTTCCAGGATCTCGGCCTTGGCCACCGCGATGGCGTCCACGGAGGCGAAGAACTCGAGGTGGACGGGCGCCACCATGGTGATGATGGCCACGTCGGGACGCGCGATCGCCGACAGCTCGCGCAGCTCGCCGGCGGCGGACATGCCCAGCTCGAGCACGGCGTAGCGATGCTCGGGAGCCAGATGCAGCAGGGTGAGGGGCAGGCCGTACTGGTTGTTGAGGTTGCCTTCCGTCTTGAGGACGGGCCCCTGCGTGGCCAGCAGCGCGGCCGTCATGTCCTTGGTCGTGGTCTTGCCGGCGGAGCCGGTGACGGCCACCACGGGCACGCCCGCCTTCAGGCGCACGTGCCGTCCGAGGTCCTTCAGGGCCTGCGTGGTCTCGCCCACGCGCACGAGCGGGAATCCCTCGGGCACGGCCACGTCGCGATGCACCATGGCCGCAGCCGCGCCCTTCGCGACGGCGGCGGCCACGAAGTCGTGCCCGTCGAAGTTCGGGCCCTTCACGGCCACGAAGAGCTGGCCCTTGACCAGCGTGCGCGAGTCGATGGAGACGCCGGCGACCGTGGCCGCCGGCCCACCACCCGCCACGCGGCCCTGCGTGGCTTTGGCGATCTCGTCCAGGGTGAGGGTGTTGATGGGCGCGGTCACGGGGGCCCCTTTCATGGCTTCCCCGACCGGACAGCGAGACGGGACAGGATGTCCCGGGCTACCTGCCGGTCGTCGAAGGGGACCGTGCGGTCCCGCAGGACCTGATAGGTCTCGTGCCCCTTGCCCGCGATGACGACGGCATCGCCGGGACGGGCCATCTCCAGAGCGCGCGCGATCGCCTCGCGTCGGTCCACGATCGCGTGGCGCTCGGCCTTGCGGCCGCCGTTCATCCCCCTCTGTATCTCTTCGAGAATAGCCTCCGGGGGCTCGGAGCGGGGGTTGTCGGAAGTGACGATCACGACGTCGCTGAGTCGCGAGGCCACCGCGCCCATGAGCGGCCGTTTCGTGCGATCGCGGTCCCCCCCGCAGCCGAAGACGGTGATCACGCGGAGGGGGCCGAGCTCGCGCACCGTCTCCAGCAGGTTCTTGAGCGCGTCGTCCGTGTGCGCGTAGTCCACGATGACCACGAAGCCCGTGGCCCCGGCCACGCGCTCGAGCCGCCCGGGCACGCCCGTCACCGTGGCCAGCCCGCGCAGGGCGACCTCCGGCGCGACTCCGGCCGCCACCGCGGCCGTGAAGGCGGCGAGCACGTTCTGGACGTTGAAGCGGCCGACGAGGGCGCTGCGCACCTCGTGGGTGCCGAGCGGGCTGCGGATGCGGAAGCGCGTGCCCTCCAGGGCCAGGCGGACCTCCTCGGCCTGGAAGTCCGCCGGCTTGTCCACGCCATAGGTCCAC
>QHVP01000097.1 GCA_003222295.1 Acidobacteriota bacterium
GCAACGGAAACGCGGCACTCGGTTGCTCGTCGGTGAGGACGGCTTCGCCCAGTGACAGCTCGCCCGCGTACAGGTCGACGGCGATGCGGAACGGTCCCGACTCGACCGGCGACGCGCGCAGCTCGACGCGATACGCCCCGGGAGGGAGCCCGGTCCGGCGGGAGTTCCTTTGCGCGCCCGCCCCGAGCACCCAGGGCCCGTGCGGCAGCTCGAGAGGCATGGCGAGCGTGCGCAGGCTCGGCGGCCCCATGGGCCCGGCGAAGTGGCCCGGCTCCCAGCGATCGATGATCTCCTCCGTGGCCAGGCGCCGATCAACGAGCGGTCGATCGCGCAACACCCCCGCCACCATCACGTAGGCGGCCAGGCCCGCGGCGAATCCGAGGAGCCGGAAGCGCCACGCGAGCGCGAACACCGCCATCAGGGTCAGGGTCAGGACGAGCGTCGCGGAGTCGCGATCGAAGAACGACGGCAGGAACGCACCCAGATCGACGGCGGGGGCGAGGTTGTGCAGCAGCAGGCTCTCGCCGTCGCCACGGTTGTGGAGGATCCGCGGCGCGTCCGCGGCCAGGCCCACAAGCACCAGGCCGCAGGCGCCCAGGACCACCGCCATGTCCTTGCGGGCGCGGACGGCAGGCGCGGCCGCCAGCGCGAGGGCGGGCAGGGCGGGTATCACGTAGCGAGCGGGCGGCGCCGATCCCCCCCACCACCCGACGTAGGCGGCTCCGGCCGCGATCGGTATCGCGGCCAGGGCCAGGGCCCAGCGCCATCAGCCAGACCGGCGCGAAGGCGAAGAGGCCGAACTGACGGTCGAAGAAGAGCGCGGCCAGGTTGCGGGGCAGTCGGTGCAGGTCGAGGTCGGCGGGTCCGATGGCCGCATAGAGCGAGGGCGTCCCGTAGAACGCGCGGAAGTACCAGAGGAGTCCCGCGACCATCGCCGCAAACACGGCCAGGGCCGTCGCGCGGACGCGCCACGCGCAGGGCCTCAGCAGCGTGAAAGCGAGCCCCAATGCCCCCAGGGGCACGAACTTCGAATGCAGCCACCCCAGGGCTCCGGCGGTGGCGGCGGCTCCCAGGGCTTCGCGCCAACCGGTGCGTCCCCGTCCCGTCCAGAGGAAATACGCGGTCGCGGCCAGCGCCGGAGTCTCCGGGTAGAGGGTCACCGCATAGATCGGAACGGGCGGGGTGAACGCGAAGAGTGCCCAGGTGGCGGCGGCGGCGCGTTCGTCGAGCGCGGCGCGGACGACGCGATGCACGAGCACGCCGGCCAGGGCGGCCAGCGCGCAGAGCACGAGCTGCGCACCGCGATGGCCAAAGGCGGCGTAGGCGGGAAGGATCAGGAAGGCCAGGCCCGGCGAATGGATGGAGTACAGACGTCCGGGAGGGCTGTTCTCCGAGACGTGCCCCGAGAGCCGGCCCGCGTAGAAGCTCGAGTACTCGGCGTCCGCGAATTCGTCGGTGAGATCGAGATCACCATCGCTCCAGAGGCTCTGTGCCATCGTCAGGTAGTGGGGCTCGTCACCTTGCGGACCCGCCGCCCCGGGGATCCGCGCCGCGAGCGCCGCGTAGAACGCAAGCGGAGCGAGAAAGAGGAGCAGGCTCGGCACGCGTCCCGGCTGGCCCACCGCGATCCGCCGCGCCAGGGCCAGCCCGACGGCGGCGCCCGCGACGAAGGACAGCACCGGCCCCTGCAGCGCGAGCAGCGGAAGCCCGTGGCCGGTGTAGACGGGGATGAGCGGAGCCCCGGCGAGGGCAAGGGCGAGGAGGGGCGTGCGCCAGCGCCGGGGAGAATTCCGGGTCGCGATGGCGGCGAGGAGGCCGCCCGCGATCGACAGGACGATGCGCAGGAGGGTGGGAGGCTGCGAGAGTCCCCGCCACACGCCCTCGTCGAAGGGCACAACGTGGAAGCGCGTGTCCCATAGGGCGAGAGCAAGAGCGATGGCGGCGGCCACGCCGGCGACCAGCGCGCGGTCCGGCCAGGCTTCGGGTTGGGGCGGGCGGGCCATGGTGTCCGTCCGCGCAAGGTATCGCAAAAGCGTTCGCGCCGGCCTTTATGATCGAGGAGGGGGACGAACATGGCCAGCATCCTCAAGCTGCCCGACATCTGGCGTGTCATCCGGGAGCTGGACCTCGCGTCCATCCGCCGCGACGCGGAGGGGCGGTTCCGGCTCGTCATCCTCTCCGAAAAGGACGCGGACGCGGAGGCGGTGGTTTCCCTCCTGAGCGGCGGTCCCGCCCACCCGTGGCTCGAAGTCCGCGCGCCTTCCGATCTCGCGACCGGCCGGGAGGAGGACGGCATGACGATCACGGCCGTCCTCGCCATCACCGATCAGCCGGCCCTGACGCCGGCGGGCGACACCGCCATCCAGCGTTTGGCGCGCGCGGGGGTGCCGGTCGTGACCGTCGTCCACGGCTCGGGGCGGCCCGTGGATGCGGTGGCCCGCGCGGGCGAGACGATGCGCACCGTCGTCCCCGCGCTCGACGACGCCGCGCTGGCCCCTATCGCCGCCGCGCTCGTCGGCGCCGTGCCCCTCAGCCTGCGCCTGGCCCTGGCCCGCCAACTGCCTCCGCTGCGCGACGCCGTGTTCGACCTGCTCATCGACGAGACGGCGAAGGCCAACGCGACCTACGCGTTCACGACCGCGGTCGCGGAAGCGGTTCCCATCCTGGACGTGCCCCTCAACCTCGCGGACATCCTCGTCCTCACGAAGAACCAGCTCCTGATGGGCTACAAGATCGCGCTCGGCGCCGGAAAGAGCGGACGGGCGCGCGACGTGATCGGCGAGGTGGTCGGCGTGGTCGGCGGCGGCTTCCTCTTCCGCCAGGCCGCGCGCCAGCTCGTGGGATTGATCCCGGTGGCCGGGCTCATTCCCAAGGTGGCCATCGCCTACACGGGCACCTGGGCCATCGGGCGCGCCGTCGTGGTGTGGGCGACCCAGGGCCGCCGCGTCTCCCCCGCCACCTTGCGCCGCCTCTCGCGCGACGCGGCCGGGCGTGGCCGCGCATTCGCGCGCGGCCTGCTCAGCGCGCGCAGCTCCCGCTCAGCGTCCGCGAAGTAGGCGGGCCGAATCCGGATCGAGCAGGAAGGTCGTGCGGCGCGCCTGCCGCGCGACCAGGGCCACGGGAAGCGCGGACTCCGCATCCTCGATCGCGGCGCGGATGACGTCGGCCTTGCCGCGGCCGAGTGCGACCACCACGACGTCCTCGGCCGCGGTGAGCACGGGGAGGGTCAGGGTGAGACGGTGCGGCGGAGGCTTGGGCGAGTCCTCGACCACCGCCACCGCGCGGTCGCGCACGGCCAGGACGGGATGGCCCGCGAAGAGCGAGCACACGTGTCCGTCCGGGCCGACCCCGAGCAGCACCAGGTCGAGGCGCGGGGGGGATCCCGCCGCGCGCTCGAGAAGGGTCGCGTAGTCCGCGGCCGCCCGGGCGAGATCCGGCTCCTCCGCTCTCATCCGATGCACGCGGTCTGCGGGCACGCCCGCCGGCTCGAGCCAGACCGTCCGGGCAGCGGCGTAGTTCGAATCCGGGTGGGAGGGGGGCACCGCCCGCTCATCGCCCCAGAAGAAGTCCACCTTCGACCAGTCCAGGGGGGCGCGGGCGAGGCGCGGGAAGAAGGAGGTGGCGACCGATCCGCCCTGAAGCGCTACCGTGAAGCGGCCCCGTGAGGCGATGGCGTGACGCGCGGCCGTCTCGAACCGGCCGGCCAGGGCCTCGGCCAGAGATTCCGCCTTGTCAACGAGCGTTTCCACGGGCATAGTACCGACTCCGCCGATAGACGGTACTACAGCTCAGGGAGCAATCATGCCCACGCCCGACATCGATACCCTTTCCGTCAACACGATTCGCACGCTGTCCATGGATGCGGTGCAGCAGGCGAACTCGGGGCACCCGGGGACACCGATGGCGATGGCCCCGGTCGCGTATGCGCTGTGGCAGCGGCATCTGCGCTTCGATCCCGCAGACCCGATCTGGCCAAATCGCGATCGTTTCGTGCTGTCGATGGGGCACGCCTCCATGCTGCTCTACTCGATGCTGCACCTCTCGGGCGTGAAGGCCGTGAACCCGAAATACGAGACGCTCGGCGACCTCGCGGTGCCGCTGGAGGACATCAAGCGGTTCCGGCAGCTCGACAGCCGGTGCGCCGGCCACCCCGAGTATCGCTGGACGTCCGGGGTCGAGACCACCACCGGCCCCCTCGGGCAGGGCGTGGCCACCAGCGTCGGGATGGCCATGGCCGGCAAGTGGATGGCCGCGAAGTTCAACCGTCCCGACTTCAAGATGTTCGACTACGACGTCTACGCGCTGGGCGGCGACGGCTGCATGATGGAAGGCGTCTCCGGTGAGGCCGCCTCTCTGGCCGGCCACCTGAGGCTCGACAACCTGGTCTGGATCTACGACAACAACCGGATCACGATCGAAGGCGACACCAAGCTGGCCTTCAGCGAGGACGTGGCCACGCGCTTCATCGCGTACGGCTGGAACGTGACCCGCGTGGGGGACGCGAACGACCTCTCCATGCTCGACCGCGCCTTCGAGATGGCCACGAAGCAGACGGACCGTCCGACGCTGATCATCGTGGACAGCCATATCGGCTACGGCTCCCCCGCCAAGCAGGACAGCCACTCCGCGCACGGCGAGCCCCTGGGCGTGGAGGAGTGCAAGGCCACCAAGCGGTTCTACGGCTGGCCGGAGAACGAGACGTTCCTGGTGCCGGACGAGGTACGGAAGAACTTCGCCGCCGGCATCGGGGCCCGCGGGGCCAGGCTGCGCGGGGAGTGGATGCAGAAGTTCGAGGCCTACAAGGCGAAGTATCCGAAGGAAGCGGACACGCTCTTCCGCATGCAGCACCGGCAGCTTCCCGACGGATGGGACAAGGACATCCCGACCTTCCCCGCCGACGAAAAGGGCGTGGCCGGACGCGAGTCCTCTTCGAAGGTGCTCAACGCCGTGGCCAAGAACGTGCCCTGGCTCATGGGGGGCTCTGCCGACCTGACCCCGTCCACGAAGACGCGCATCAGCGCCGAGGGGGCGGGGGACTTCGCGGCCGACAACTACGCGGGCCGCAACGTGCATTTCGGCATCCGCGAGCACGCGATGGGCTCGATACTGAACGGCCTGTCCCTCTCCAAGGTGCGGCCCTACGGGTCCGGCTTCCTGATCTTCAGCGACTACGGCCGCGCGCCCATCCGCCTGGCCGCGATCATGGAGATCCCGGTCATCTACATCTTCACCCACGACTCCATCGGCGTCGGCGAAGACGGACCCACCCACCAGCCCATCGAGCAGATCCTCTCCCTGCGCGCGATCCCGGGCCTGATCGTGCTGCGGCCGGGCGACGCGAACGAGGTGGCGGAGTCCTGGCGCGTGATCATGCAGCTCAAGCACAAGCCGGTCTGCCTCATCCTGAGCCGCCAAAACTGCCCCACCCTGGACCGATCGAAGTATGCTTCGGCCGCGGGAACGGCCAAGGGCGCCTACGTCCTGGCCGACGCGCCCGGCGGCCGCCCGGAGGTCCTCCTCATGGCCACGGGCAGCGAGATCTCCATGGCCGTGGCCGCCCACGAGCAGCTGGTGAAGGAGGGAATCAAGAGCCGCGTGGTGAGCATGCCTTCGTGGGAATTGTTTGAGCACCAACCACAGGAGTATAAAGACTCCGTCCTCCCTCCCTCCGTGACGGCGCGGGTGTCCGTCGAACAGGCCTCGACCATGGGGTGGGAGCGGTACACCGGACTCACCGGCAAGAGGATCGGCATGCGCACGTTCGGCGCCTCCGCCCCCTTGAAGGAGCTGCAGAAGAAGTTCGGCTTCCACCCCGAGAACGTGGTGGCGGCGGCGCGCGAGCAGCTAGGGGCGAGGTGAGCGGGAAGAGCGAAGCGATGAAGGTTGTCGTCGGGTCCGACCACGCCGGCTTCGAGCTGAAGCAGGAGGTGGCGGAGTCTCTTCGCAAGGAGGGATACGACGTGATCGACGTGGGCACGAACTCGACGGCGGCCGTCGATTATCCCGACTACGCGGAGAAGGTGGCCCTGGCCGTGAAGGACGGGCGCGCGGAGCGGGCCGTGCTCATCTGCGGCAGCGGAGTGGGCGCCTGCGTGGCCGCCAACAAGGTCCCCGGCATCCGCGCCGCCATCTGCCACGACGTCTACTCGGCGCATCAGGGCGTCGAGCACGACGACATGAACGTCCTCGTCCTGGGCGGACGGATCATCGGTCCCGCCCTCGCCCACGAGCTGGTGGAGGCTTTCGTGAAGGCCCGCTACACGGCCGACGAACGGCACGCCCGGCGCCTGGCGAAGGTCAAGGCCATAGAGGCGCGCTACCGCAAATAGCAGCCGCGGGCCCTGGGCCCGCCGGAAGGAGACGTGATGGGTACCTCGAGCGTGCGTGCGTCGGCGGCGGCGAACCCGCTGGCTTCACTTCAGACCTACGGCCAGTCCGTGTGGCTCGACTTCATCCGCGCCAGCCTCATCACCGGCGGCGAGCTCCAGCGCATCGTCGACGAGGACGGCCTGGGCGGGGTCACTTCCAACCCGGCCATCTTCGCCAAGGCCATCGACGGCAGCGACGACTACAAGGCCTCGATCGAGGAGATCTCCAAGGACCCCTCCGTCGGACCCAAGCGCGTCTACGAGCTGCTCGCGATCAAGGACATCCAGGGCGCGGCGGACATCCTGCGCCCGGTGTACGACCGCACCAAGGCCCAGGACGGCTATGTGAGCCTGGAGGTGGCCCCGGACCTCGCGAACAACACGCCGGGGACGCTCGAGGAAGCGCGCCGCCTGTGGCCGCCATCCGCACGCTCCTCACGGAGGGGATCAACGTCAACGTCACCCTCCTCTTCGCGAAGGAAGCGTACGAGGGAGTCGTGCGCGCGTTCGTGGACGCCATCGAGGCCCGCGTCAACAAGGGACTGCCCGTCGACCGCGTGGCCAGCGTGGCCAGCTTCTTCGTCAGCCGCATCGACAGCGCGGTGGACGCGCTGCTCGAGGAGAAGACGAAGACGGCCACCGGCCCGGACAAGGCGCGCATGCTCCGCCTCCTGGGCAAGGTCGCCATCGCGAACGCGAAGGTCGCGTACCAGTCCTACAAGAAGACGTTCTCGGGCCCCCGCTGGGAGCCCCTGGCCAAGAAGAATGCGCAGACCCAGCGCGTCCTGTGGGCCAGCACCGGCACCAAGAACCCGAGCTACCGCGATACCGTCTACGTCGAGGAGCTGATCGGGCCGCTCACCGTCAACACCGTCCCCCCGGACACCTTCAACGCCTTCCGCGACCACGGCAAGCTGCGCCCGAGCCTCGAGGAGGACGTGACGAGCGCGATGGACGTGCTCGACGACCTCGAGAAGTCGGGCATCTCGCTCAAGAAGGTGACGGACGACCTGCTCGCGGACGGTCTGGCCAAGTTCGTGGACCCCTTCACCAAGCTGCTCAAGGCCGTGGAGCGCCGCTGCCGCGACGCCAACAAGGCGCGCATCAACGAGCAGACCTACTCGCTGCCGGCGGCGCTGGAGTCGGAGGTGAAGGCGAGGCTCAAGGAATGGGACGGGCACGGCGGCACCCGCCGCCTGTGGGCGGGCGATCCGTCGCTGTGGACGGGCACGGACGAGGCGAGCTGGATCGGCTGGATCGGCATCGTCGAGCAGCAGCTCGACGACCTCAGCCCCCTCAAGAACCTCCAGGCCGAGGTCAAGAAGGAGGGCTTCACGCACGTCCTCCTGCTCGGCATGGGCGGTTCCAGCCTCTGCCCCGAAGTGTGGAAGGAGACCTTCGGCCGCATCGCCGGCGCACCCGAGCTGCACGTCCTGGACTCCACCGATCCCGCGCAGGTGAAGGCGATCGAGGACAAGATCGACATCGACAAGACGCTGTTCATCGTGGCGAGCAAGTCCGGGTCCACCCTCGAGCCCAACATCTTCAAGGCCTACTTCTTCGAGAAGGTGAAGCAGAAGCTGGGGGCCAAGGCGGGCAGCCGCTTCGTCGCCGTGACCGATCCCGGCTCCAACCTGGAGAAGGAAGCGCGCGGCGACCAGTTCCGCCACATCTTCCCCGGCGTGAAGTCCATCGGAGGCCGTTACTCCGCGCTGTCCAACTTCGGGATGGTGCCGGCGGCGGCCATGGGCCTCGACGTCGAGCGGCTGCTCGACGAGGCCGAGCGCATGCTCCACGCCTGCGCCCCCGGCGTGCCCGCGGAGGAGAACCCCGGCCTCGTGCTGGGCGCGATCCTGGGCCTCGCCCACAACAAGAAGATCGACAAGGTGACGATCGCGGCCTCCCCCGGCATCTACGACCTGGGCGCCTGGCTCGAGCAGCTCCTGGCCGAGTCCACGGGCAAGGAGGGCAAGGGCATCGTCCCCGTCGATCGGGAACGGCTGGGGCCGCCCGACGCCTACGGCGACGACCGCGTGTTCGCCTACCTGCGTCTCGAAGACGGGGCGGACTCCGCCCAGGACGCGGCCATCGCCGCCCTGGAGAAGGCGGGCAAGCCGTTCGTCGCCGTGACCGATCCCGGCTCCAACCTGGAGAAGGAAGCGCGCGGCGACCAGTTCCGCCACATCTTCCCCGGCGTGAAGTCCATCGGAGGCCGTTACTCCGCGCTGTCCAACTTCGGGATGGTGCCGGCGGCGGCCATGGGCCTCGACGTCGAGCGGCTGCTCGACGAGGCCGAGCGCATGCTCCACGCCTGCGCCCCCGGCGTGCCCGCGGAGGAGAACCCCGGCCTCGTGCTGGGCGCGATCCTGGGCCTCGCCCACAACAAGAAGATCGACAAGGTGACGATCGCGGCCTCCCCCGGCATCTACGACCTGGGCGCCTGGCTCGAGCAGCTCCTGGCCGAGTCCACGGGCAAGGAGGGCAAGGGCATCGTCCCCGTCGATCGGGAACGGCTGGGGCCGCCCGACGCCTACGGCGACGACCGCGTGTTCGCCTACCTGCGTCTCGAAGACGGGGCGGACTCCGCCCAGGACGCGGCCATCGCCGCCCTGGAGAAGGCGGGCAAGCCGGTGGTGCGTATCCGTGTGGCCAGCAAGTACGACCTGGCCGAGGAGTTCGTGCGCTGGGAGATCGCGACCGCCATCGCGGGCGCAGTCATGGGCATCAACCCCTTCAACCAGCCCGACGTCGAGGCCAGCAAGCTGGCCACCCGCGCCCTGACCTCCGAGTACGAGAAGACGGGCAAGCTCCCGGCGGAGTCGCCCTTCTTCGAAGGCGAGGGCGTGAAGCTCTTCGCGGACGCGAAGAACACGGAAGCGCTGAAGGGCGCGGTCAAGGCCCCGTCCCTCGGCGCCTACGTGAAGGCCCATCTCGATCGCCTGGGCAAGGGGGACTACCTCGGGCTCCTGGCCTACGTGCAGATGAACGCCGGCCACGAGGAGACCCTCCAGGCCCCGCGCCACCGCGTGCGCGACAAGAAGAAGGTCGCGACCTGCCTCGGCTTCGGCCCCCGCTTCCTCCACTCGACCGGCCAGGCCTACAAGGGCGGGCCCAACAGCGGCGTGTTCCTGCAGGTCACCTGCGACGACGCCAAGGACCTTCCCGTGCCCGGGTCGAAGTACACCTTCGGCATCGTCAAGGCCGCCCAGGCCCGCGGCGACTTCCAGGTGCTGGCCGAGCGCAATCGACGCGCCCTGCGCATCCACATTGGAGCGGACGTGTCGGCCGGCCTGCGCTCGCTGGCGTCGGCCATCGAGAAGGCGCTGAGCTAGGAGCGTGTCAGCGCTAGAAGGGACACGCTCCTAATAAACATTAGGAGTCCGTATCACCGTGAAGGTGACGGACTCCTCGGAGGACACATGCAATTCGGAATGATCGGCCTCGGGCGCATGGGCGCCAACATGGTGCGGCGCCTCACCAAGGGCGGGCACAAGTGCTTCGTGTACGACCGCTCCGCCCCCACTGTGGACGGGCTGGCCAAGGAAGGCATGACGGGCGCGTCGTCGCTGGCCGACCTCGTCAAGAAGATGGAAAAGCCGCGCACGATCTGCCTCATGGTCCCGGCCGCGTTCGTGGACGGCAGCATCGACGAGCTGGTCCCGCTGCTCGAGTCCGGCGACACCATCATCGACGGCGGGAACTCGCACTACCACGACGACATCGCGCGCGCCAAGCGCCTGAAGCCGAAGGGCCTGCATTACATCGACATGGGCACGAGCGGCGGCATCTGGGGCCTGGAGCGCGGCTACTGCCTCATGATCGGGGGCGAGACCGACGTCGTGAAGCGCCTCGATCCGATCTTCGCCTGCCTCGCTCCCGGCAGGGGAGAGATCCCCCGCACGGAGGGGCGCGAGAAGCTGGGCGGCACCGCCGAGAACGGCTACCTGCACTGCGGCCCGGTGGGCGCGGGCCACTTCACGAAGATGGTCCACAACGGCATCGAGTACGGCCTCATGGCCGCCTACGCCGAGGGCCTCAACATCCTGAAGAAGGCCAACATCGGCAAGGCCCACGAGAGCCACGAGAAGGACGCGGAGACGACGCCGCTCCGGAATCCCGAGCACTATCAGTATGACTTCAACCTGGCCGACATCACCGAGGTCTGGCGGCGCGGCAGCGTCGTGGCCTCCTGGCTCCTCGATCTGACCGCGCAGGCCTTCGTGGGGAGCCCGAACCTCGAGAAGTTCGGGGGCAAGGTCTCGGATTCCGGCGAGGGCCGCTGGACGGTGGCCGCGGCCAACGACGAGGGCGTCCCCGCGTTCGTGCTCACGGCATCCCTGTTCGAGCGCTTCGCCTCCCGCGGCGAGGACGAGTTCCAGAACAAGGTGCTCTCCGCCATGCGCTTCGGGTTCGGCGGACACGTGGAAAAGAAATGAGCGACGGCAAGCCGGCCTCGGACGCGCTGGTCTTCTTCGGCGCCACCGGGGACCTCGCCTACAAGAAGATCTTCCCCGCGCTGCAGCAGCTCGTGAAGCGGGGGAGGCTCGACTCCCCCGTGATCGGCGTGGCCAAGTCGGGCTGGAACCACGACCAGCTCGTCGATCGCGCGAAGAAGAGCATCACGGAGTACGGCGGGATCGACGAGGAGGCCTTCCCGAAGCTGGTCAAGCTTCTCCACTACGTGGACGGGGACTACGGCGATCCCGCGACGTTCGCGAGGCTGCGCCGGGAGCTGGAGGGCTCGAAGCGCCCCACTCACTACCTCGCCATCCCCCCCAGCCTCTTCCCCATCGTGGTGGAGAACCTGGCCAAGGCGGGCTGCGCGGAGAACGCGCGCGTCATCGTCGAGAAGCCGTTCGGCCGCGATCTCGAGTCCGCGCGCGCCCTCAATGCGACCCTGCACAAGGTCTTCCCCGAGGACTCGATCTTCCGCATCGACCACTACCTCGGCAAGGAGGCGGTGCAGAACATCCTCTACTTCCGCTTCGCCAACGCGTTCCTGGAGCCGATCTGGAACCGCCACTACGTGGAGAACGTCCAGATCACGATGTCGGAGAACTTCGGGGTGGCCGGCCGAGGCAAGTTCTACGACGAGACCGGCGTGATCCGCGACGTCATCCAGAACCACATGTTCCAGGTCATCTCCTACCTGGCCATGGAGGCGCCCTCGAGCACGTACGACGAGGCCATCCGCGACGAGCAGGCCAAGGGTGCGCGGACAGTTCCGGGGCTATCGCGACGAGCCCGGCGTGTCCAAGACGTCCTACATGGCCACCTACGCCGCCCTGCGCCTCTACATCGACTCCTGGCGCTGGGAGGGCGTGCCCTTCTACGTGCGCGCGGGCAAGAGCCTCAAGATGACGGTCACCGAGATCACGGTCGAGCTGAAAAACCCGCCCCAGGTGGTCTTCAGCGAGGCCACGCCCTCCGTCGGCAACTACGTGCGCTTCCGGGTGAGCCCCCAGGTGCAGATCGCGATCGGGGCCAGGGCGAAGCGGCCGGGGGAAGGCATGGCGGGCGAGCCCCTGGAGCTGTCCGTGGTCGACCAAGCGCAGAGCCAGGGCAAGCCGGGCGGCCGGCTGGGCGACTACGCGCGCCTCATCGGCGACGCGATGGCGGGGGACGCCACGCTGTTCGCCCGCCAGGACGTCGTGGAGGCGTCCTGGGCCATCATCGACCCGGTGATCCACGGCCCCAGCCCGATGTTCGAATACGATCCCGGCAGCTGGGGCCCGCCGCAGGCGGATCGGCTGGTGGCGGACATAGGAGGTTGGAACACACCCAAATGAAGGTCCTCGTCATCGACGTGGGCGGCACGAACATCAAGGTCAGCATGGGCGGCCCCGACAATCCGATCAAGATCCCCTCCGGCCCGGACATGAACGCCACCCGCATGGCCGAGGAAGTGAAGAAGGCCACCGCGGGCTGGCCGTACGAGGCGGTCTCGATCGGCTACCCGGGTCCCGTCTCGAACGGCCGGCCGGCCGTCGAGCCCAAGAACCTCGGGGCGGGCTGGGTGCGCTTCGACTACGACAAGGCGTTCAGCAAGCCCGTGCGCGTGGTCAACGATGCCGCCATGCAGGCGCTCGGCAGCTACCAGGGCGGGCGCATGCTGTTCCTCGGCCTGGGCACGGGCCTCGGCTCCGCGTTCGTCGCGAACGGACAGCTCGAGCCGCTGGAGCTCGCACACCTGCCCTACCGCAACGGCCGCACCTACGAGGACTACGTCGGGCTGCGCGGGTTCGAGCGTCTCGGGCGCAAGAAGTGGCAGCGCCACGTGGAGACGGTCATCGAGCTGCTCAAGCACGGCCTGCAGGCGGACTACGTGATGCTCGGCGGCGGCAATACGAAGAAGCTCAAGGGCCTTCCCCCAGGCGTGCGCGTCGGGGACAACTCGCACGCCATCCTCGGCGGCATCCGGCTCTGGGAGACGACGGTCTCCGAGGCCACCAACCCGGCGACGGTCCGGCCGCCCGCGTCTGCCGGGGGCAAGGCCACCCCGCCGCCGGCCTGAGGTCCGTGTCCACCCGCCTCTACCTCGTCCGGCACGGCTCCACCCAGCTCACCGCGGAGGACCGCTTCGCGGGCGCGGTGGGCGTCGACCTCTCCGACGAGGGGCGCTGGCAGGTGGGCCGCCTGGCCGAGCGCCTCGCCCCGGAAAGCATCCGCGCGATCTACTGCAGCCCCCTGGGGCGGACGGTCGAGACGGCGGAGATCCTGGCCAAGCCTCACCGGCTCGAGGTGAAGCGGCGCGATGGACTGCGCGAGATCAGCCACGGGCGCTGGGAGGGCCTCACCCGGAAAGAGGTGGAAGCGCGCTTCCCCGAGGAATACGCGGCCTGGGAGTCGGACCCGTTCACTTTCGCGCCCCGCGACGGGGAGTCCGGCGTGGCCGTGCTCGCGCGCGCCCTGCCCGTCATCCGCGAGATCGTCGTGGCCCACACCGGCGAACGCGTGATCGTCGCCTCCCACAAGGCGACCCTGCGCCTCCTCGTCAGCAGCCTGCTCGGCTTCGATGCGCGCGGCTACCGCGACCGCCTGGACCAGTCGCCGGCCTGCCTGAACGTGCTGGACTTCAAGGACCCCGTGCGCTCCCGCCTGATGCTGTTCAACGACACGTCGCACTACGCGGACAAGCCGCGGGAAGCCAACCGCAGCCTCTCGAAGTGGTGGGACGCTCCCGACGCGCCGCGCGGCTGAGGCGCGCGCATCGAGGCATGATCCCGGCCTCCGCTATTCGTCCCGCAGTTTCTCGCCGGCGGTGACGATGCGAAAAGGCGCCCCGACCGTCGGCGGAAGGACCATCCGTCGCATCGACCGACACTCCGGGCACACGACGAGCTCGATCGCCGGAGTCTCCTTGCCGTCGCGACGGCGTCCCGCCACCGCGAATCTTGTTTTGCACTCCCGGCACCAGAGGTAAGCCACGGTGCCCGGGAGGCGTCGCCGTTCGGAGATCAGGTCGGACCTCCCAGAACCACCTTACTGCAGGCCTGGCCGTCCCGTCCAAGGCCTCCCGCGGTTCACGGGTTCAGAGGTCGCCGCGCCGCGAGCTGCTTCGCCACCATCGTGACGAGGTCGGAGGGAGCGCAGGGCAGCCGGCAAAAGACCGCCCCCGCCGCCGCCGCGCCATCCCCCTGGGCCGAACCCCCGCCGTCGCGGGTGAGGACCACGACGGCCAGGGTGCGGGCGGGCCCCGACCCGATGCGATCCGCGAGGTCGGCGCCGCTCATGTCCGGCATCGACAAGGGGACGATCAGCGCATCCGGCCGCACGGAAGTCGCGCGCTCCAGGGCCAGGAGGGCGGTCGCCGCGATCTCGACGCGATACCCGGCGATCCGCAAGGCCTCGACGTAATCGCCATGTTCCCCGTCGACAAAGAGTACATGCGC
Source organism: Acidobacteriota bacterium (assembly GCA_003222295.1). Classification (GTDB taxonomy): domain Bacteria; phylum Acidobacteriota; class Vicinamibacteria; order Fen-336; family Fen-336; genus AA29. The sequence continues at coordinate 14,261 of QHVP01000097.1, forward strand.
AAGGGCACCGATCTGCCCATCATCCACCACGTCATCACGCTTTCCGAGAGACGGCGACACGGTCCGGCGAGAGTGCCGGAAGCGCGCTCCTAGGGGGCGAGAGTCGGTGGCAGGAGACGGACCACCGTGGGCACGACGAGAAGGACGTCGCCGGGCTTGCGGAGGAAAACCTGGAATCCGGCGTCGGTGGCCCGGGCCTCCGCATCCCCCGGCGACAAGGCGGAGAAAGCCATGGCGGGGGTATCGCGGCCCTGTTCTGGCGCGAGCCTCCGCACCCATGCCATCAGGGCAAAGCCGTCTTCCCCCGGCATCGACAGGTCCGAGATCAGGACATGGGGGCGCAGCTCCGGAAGGACGGCGCGTGCCTCCGCGGCGCACGCGACGCCCTCGACCTCGGCCCCGTTGAACTCCAGCAGCACCCGCAGCGCGTTGAGGCAATCCGTATTGTCCTCGACGAGCAGGATGCGGACCCCCGCGAGCCTCTTGGAGCGCGAATACGGTGTCTGGTCGAGCACCAAGCCTCCGACGCCGCCCAGCGACCGCGGCGAGTCAACGAGGCCTTGGGCTGGGGAGGCTTGTCAGGAACGGCCCGTCGAAGACGGTCGCCAGTGCAAAGCTGGAAACAGTGTGCGCCGATCCCGGGTCCCCGTCAATCCCGTGGGCCTGGACACCCCGTTTGGCCGCCCCGCTCGCCATTCGCAAGGGCAGGGCCCCGCCGCGTCCGGCGCGATGCTACGCTGCCCGCCAGATGCCCGAGCCTCTGACATCGGCCCCGCTCGTCCTCGTCATCGACGACGTCGAGGACAACCGCGACGTCTACGAGCAATTCCTCAAGCACGCGGGCTGGCGGGTGGCGACGGCGGTGGACGGCGAGGACGGGCTGGCCAAGGCGGCCGCTCTCGGCCCCAGCGTGGTCATCCTCGACATGGGCTTGCCCAGGATGGACGGATGGGAGGTCGCCAAGCGTCTCAAGACCGCCCCTGCCACCAGCGGTATCCCCGTCATCGCGCTCACCGGTCACGTCTCCAAGGAAGCGCGCCAGCGCGCGGTCACGGCGGGGGTCGACGACTTCATCGCCAAGCCCTGCCTGCCCGCGGACCTCGTGTCCGCGATCCGGCGGCACCTCAAGTGATGGGCCGGCGCTCACGCGACAGCCATCGCTTCCCCACCAGGCCCGCGGCCAGCAGGCCGGTCGCAACGAGCGCGGTCCGCGTGTCCCCCAGCAGGACGCCGATCAGGAAGGCCACCGCGCCCGCGAGCACGATCCCCACCGACCAGGGATAGCCCCATGCCCGGAAGGGCCGCTCCATCCCCGGCTCGCGCCGGCGAAGGGTGACGAGGGCCAGGCAGCAGACGCAATAGTTGACGGCGAGGAAGAACGACGCGACGGCCACCAGCGTCTGGAACGTCCCGCTCCCGATGAGGGCGGCGGCCACGGCCGTCGTGATCACGGTCGCCACGACGGGCGTACCCCGCTCGTTGACGGCGCCGGTGCCACGCCACAGGAGCCCGTCGCGCCCCATCGCGAACAGGATCCGCGTGGCGATCATCATGAGGGCGTTGACCAGGGGTGGCAGCGAGACGAGCGAGAGCACGGTGATGATCTGGGCGCCGCGCCCGCCGAAGATGACCTTCGCGGCGTCGGCCGCGGGCAGGGTCGAGCGCGCGAGGTCGGCCACTGGCAAGACGGACAGCAGCGCCAGGTTCACGAGCAGATAGATCACGAGGACCGACAGCACGCCGCCGATCATCGACCGCGGAAGGTTGCGGCGGGGGTCGCGGTCCTCTTCCGTGAAGTAGAGCGCGCTCTGCCAGCCGCCGTAGGTGATGACGACGGACTGGAGCGCCACCACCAGTCCCACCATGCTGGACGTGCGGGGCAGGCTCGTGGCTCGTTCGGCCGCGGACGCCGGCGCCGGCGCCGAGCCGGCGTAGGCGAAGCAGGCGGCGACGAGGGCCAGGAAGGCCAGGAACTTGATCGCGGTGGTCGCCTCCTGGAATCGGCTGCTCAGGCGCAGGCCCGCCCATTGGAGGGCCGCGAAGAAGATCAGCACCGCGACCGCGACCAGCTTGACCGCCGGGCTCAGCGACGGGATCAGGACGGCCGTGAACTCCCCCATGGCGATGGTCACGTAGCCGAGGACGGCGCCATAGGTGATCCAGTCCGACCAACCCACCGCGAAGCCGACGGTGTCGCCGAACGCGCGGCGGGCGTACACGTAGTAGCCGCCCGCCTGCGGGAGCATGGTGCCGAGCTCGGTCAGGCACACCGCGCCGAGCAGGGTGTAGAGGCCGCCGACGAGCCACACCGCGAGGATGCGCGAAGGCGACGCGAGCTGGCCGGCCACGAGGCCGGGCGTGCGCAGGATGCCGATCCCGAGCGTGCTGCCGACGATCACGGCGAGGCCAAAGGCGACGCCGAGGATGCGCAGCAAGCCGCCCGGCTTGGCGGCCATCCTTACGGTTTCAGGGTGACGAGGACGACGTCCACCGCGGGCCCCAGGTTGCGAGCGGAGTGACTGGACCCGCGGCCCTCGAACTCGACGTCGCCGTGCTTCCAGTGGTTGACCTTCGTCTTGCCGTTCGCGGTGTCCTCGATGGTGCCGCCGGACAGGTGGATGACCACGATGTCGGACGCGTGGGTGTGGAAGCCTTCCTGGGCACCCACGTCCATCCGCGCGCGGATGACCCTCACCCGCTCGTTCTCGAAGAGCGGCTGGAAGCTCATGCCCGTGAATACGGGTTTGTCCGGCGTCGTGCCGGCGGCGGACGGATCCGGCGCCGGCGTGGGAGACCGCTCCTTGGGTTCGACGATGACGAACGAACCCACGTCACGTGGGCCGGCGCTCGGAGGCACTTCCGACCAGTACGCGTCCCCCGCTTTCCGGGTGGCGTCGTCGTCGAGCACCACGAACACGGCCGCCAGGGGGCCGAAGACGGCGGGAGCGGTGTTCACCTTCCACACGCGGACGCGCGCGTTCTCGAGGACGATCGCGCTCGGCGGCCCCGCCAGGCTCGTCGACGCCGCCAGACACGCCGCTCCCGCCAGCAGCTTTCGCACCGACCTCCGCGCCCTGTTTCTTTCGAGGGCGCCATGTTATACCCGCGGACGCGCGGCCCCAGCGTCGAGCCGTGGGTCCGAGGAGCGGCATGGAGTATCGACGACTGGGAACGACCGGCCTCCGGATCTCCCGCCTCGGGCTGGGCTGCGGAAACTTCGGCGGCGTCGGTTCGGCGCCGGAGTTCCACGGCAAGGGCGAGAACGAGCGGGACGCGTTCACGCTGATGGACCGCGCCTTCGAGGCCGGCATCAACTTCTTCGACACCGCCGACGCCTATGGCGGGGGCCGGAGCGAGACCTTCATCGGCTCCTGGCTCAAGCAGAAGGGATCCCGCGTGCGGGATCAGATCCTCCTCAGCTCCAAGGTGTTCAACCCCGTGGGCGATGGTCCCAACGACCGCGGCCTCTCGCGCCGCCACATCCTGCGCCAGATCGACGCCAGCCTGGCCCGGCTGCAGAGCGACCGGCTGGACATGTACCTGATCCACGAGCCCGATCCGGAGACCCCGCTCGAGGAGACCCTGCGCGCCTTCGACGACCTCATCCGCATGGGCAAGGTGCTGTACGCCGGTGCCAGCAACATCGAGGCGTGGCGGCTGGCGCGGGCGCTGTGGATCAGCGACAAGAACGGCCTGGCGCGATTCGAGTGGGTCCAGAACGCCTACAGCCTCCTGGACCGCGCGCCGGAGCGCGAGGTGTTCCCGCTCTGCGCCGACCAGGGGCTCGGCTTCACCGCCTTCAGCCCGCTCGCGGGCGGCTGGCTGACCGGGAAGTACCGATCGGGCGATCCGTATCCTCCGGGATCGCGGATGACGCTTCGGTCCGAGCCGTACCAGCATCTCGTGAGCGAGCGGACCTTCGGCGCCCTGGCTGCCCTGTCGGAAGAGGCGCGCGCGCGCGGCGTCGAGATGAGCACGCTCGCCCTGGCCTGGGTGCTTCACCATCCGCGGATGACCGCGGCCATCCTCGGGCCCAGGAGTCCCGCGCATCTGGACTCGGCGCTGGCCGCGCTCGAGGTGACGCTGTCCGGGGAAGACGCGGCCCGGCTCGGGGGGATTCTCGTGCCCGGAGGTCAGGCCTGAACGAAGGTCGTCACCTTCCGCCGGGATCGCTCCCGGAGCGAACACTCGCGAAGCGTGTCGGCCAGGCTCTCGAGATTGGGGATGCCGTAGAGGATCACCGTCTGGAAGCCTGCGTCAGAGGACCGAAGGTGGAGCAGGCACTGCCCGACCAGCCTCATGCCGAGGGGCTTGAGAAGGTCGAAGTGGTCGATGCGGAAGAGCTCGACGTTGTCCTTCGTCTTCGAGAGAAGGCCGCGCTCGACGCGAACCCTCTGCGTCGTGATCTCGTATGTCGTCTAGTCGCTCTTGAACCAATACACCAGGTACGCGACGCCAAGCGTCAGGACGACGACGAGCCACTGCCCCAGGCTGTAGATGATCGCCGGATGACCGACGAACAGCGGCTTCTCGATCTCGGCCTCGCGCGCCGAGGCCAGGGCCGCCAGATCGGTTCCGCAGAATCGGCACTTGATCGCGGCGGCCTTGATCGTCTCGGCACATACGGGACACGGCTTGGTGTCTTCGCTCATCCGTTGCCCTTGTCGTTGGAAGCACTCTAGCAACACGGCGTGGCCCCGTCGAGGACCGAACCGCACCAAAGCAGACGTGATAGTGTGCACCCCTCCATGGTGATGAAGCCGGTTCGGTCCGCGGCACCCCTGGTGTTGGTCATCGACGACGCCGAGGACAACCGCGAGGTCTACGTCCAGTTCTTCGAGTTCCAGGGTTGGCGCACGGCCACCGCCTCCGACGGCCAGGAGGGACTCGACAAGGCGGAAGCGCTCAAGCCCGACGTCATCGTCCTCGACCTCAGCCTCCCCGTCATGGACGGATGGGAAGTGGCGCGGCGACTCAAGGCGAACCGGGTCACCAAGGGCATACCCGTGCTCGCGCTGACCGGCCACGCGCTCGACGGCTCACGCAAGAGGGCGCTCGCCGCGGGCGTCAACGAGTACCTGACCAAGCCATGCCTGCCCGCCGACCTTGCCGCGACCATTCGGAAGCATCTGAAGTAGCCAAATCGAGGCCCCGGGCGCCAGCCGATCGCCAAGCGGTGGCACGCTGAAAGAGAGGTGATTGGCAATGGCTCTCATTCGCGTTCTCACGGCCGCGCTCCTGCTGCTGGGCGCAGCCAAGGCGGCGCCGGTGCGGACGGATTCCAACCCCCTGCCCGGAATGCCTCCCGTGCTCGACCCACACGACATCTATGCCGCGGCCCGGCCGGGCGCGCTCAGCGCCACCGTCCGCGGAGACGTCTACCGCGTCTACGTCCCCAACAGCCACAGCGCGAGCGTCGACGTCATCGACCCCGCGACCTTCAAGATCGTCGAGCATTTCAAGGTCGGCAAGGAGCCGCAGCACGTGACCCCGTCGTACGACCTCAGGTCCCTGTGGGTGCTGGCGGACAAGGGGAACTCGCTGACTCGCATCGATCCCGCCAGCGGCCGCGAGGAACAAACGGTCCGGGTCCAGGATCCGTACAACATGTACTACACGCCCGACGGCAAGCACGCGCTCGTGGTCGCGGAGGGGAAGCGGCGGCTGGACTTCCGCGACGCGCAGACGATGGCCCTCACCCATTCGCTCCGCGTGCCCTGCCGCGGCGTCGACCACATGGACTTCGCGGCCAACGGCCGCTACCTGATCGCGAGCTGCGAGTTCTCGAGCGAGATGATCAAGGTGGACGTGGAGGGCGAGAGCCTGATCGGGAGGCTCAAGCTGCCCGGGCATGCCATGCCTCAGGACGTGAGGACGGCGCCCGACGGAAGCGTGTTCTTCGTGGCCGACATGGAGGCGAACGGCGTCTTCGTCATCGATGGCGAAGCCTTCCGCATCCTGGGCTTCATCCCCACCGGCAAGGGCACGCACGGCCTCTACTTCAGCCGCGACTCCAAGTATCTCTACGCTTCGAACCGCGGCGAGGGGACCATCTCCGTGATCGACGTCCACTCGCGCCAGGTCGCGAAGAAGTGGGCGCTCCCGGGTGGCGGGAGCCCCGACATGGGCGGCATATCGCCCGACGGCCGCGTGCTCTGGCTTTCCGGCCGCTACAACTCGGAGGTGTACGCCATCGACACCGGCGACGGCCGCTTGCTCGCCCGCATCCATGTCGGCAAGGAGCCGCACGGCCTGTGCGTGTGGCCGCAGCCCGGGCGGTACAGCCTCGGGCACACCGGCCTCATGAGGTGAGGCACGCGTGACGGAGGTCTGCTCATGTCACCACTGATGCGCTGGTCATGCGTGCCAGGCTGGCTCGTACTCCTCGCCTGCTCCGGTCCACCCGTCCAAGCAGCGTCGATTGATCACAAGCCCGTGACGTGCGTCGTCGCCGAGGAGTTCCCACGCTTTCAAGCGCGCATTGATCCGGCCGACGCCATCGCGCGCGCGGTCGTTCACTTCCGAACCGGTTCCGGGCGGCCGTGGTACGCCGTTGCCATGAAGCCGGACGATAACGGCGTGTTCTCGGCCGTCCTGCCGAAGCCGA
>QHVP01000600.1 GCA_003222295.1 Acidobacteriota bacterium
TTCACGGCCATGCTCGTTGGCACCGACGGCAAGTCCTATTTCGTCAAGGTGGGTCAGCGGTTGTTTGACGGGGTCATCACCGCCATCGATGCCTCGACCGTGACGTTCCGGCAAGAAGTGACGGATCCGCTCTCGAGCGTGAGAAGCCGGGACGTCAAGAAGACCCTGTATCCGTCCGAGGAGGGCAGGCAATGAGAGCCAAGCTGGCGGGCTCGCTGTCGCTGGTGATCCTGGCGTCGCTCCTCGCGGGGGGCGCCGTCGCCGACGACCGTGCAGCCGCCATCACCGAGATCAGGCAGGAATCCAACTCGCACTCGACCAGACTGGTCGTGGCGTGCACGGGTCCCGTCGCCTACACCTATTACAGCCCCGACCCCCTGACGCTGGTGGTCGACATCCCGGAGGTGGACCCGTCCAAGGTCCCGTCCCGGATCAGCGTGGGCACCCGGGAGGTCGAGTCCGTCCGCGTGACCAGCATGGTCCGCGCCGACGGGCGCAGCCTGGCCCGGGTCGAGGTGCGCCTGGCCAGCCTCGTGCCCTACCAGATCTTCTCCAAGGACACGACGCTCAACCTCGTGTTCGAGCGTGGCGCGGAGGCGGCTTCTACCGGCGCCGCCACCAACCGGACCGCGGCCACCGAGCCGGCGCCGGCCGCCCCCGCCGCGGCCAAGGTCGCCGAAGCGCCCGAGCCGCCGGACGTCACGATGGCCAAGCGGAACGAGCCCAAGGCCACGGAAGCCGCGGTCGTCATCACGCCCCGCCACCGCCAGACCCCAGCCCCGACCGCCGTCGTCGAGCGGCCCGCGCGCGGCGCCGGGCACGCGGCCTCGCGCATCGTCGCCCTGAGCCAGGCCGACGACGACGGCCGCCTCAGCTTCGACGTGAAGGCGGACGGGACGCTCAAGTACCAGGACTTCTTCCTCGGGAACCCGGACCGGCTCGTGATCGACTTCAAGGACGTCTTGAGGAACGCCAGCATCCGTACGCTCGACGTGAACAAGGGGCCGGTACGCAAGGTCCGCCTGGCCCAGTTCAGCGCGGCCTCTCCCCGCGTCGCCCGCATGGTCCTCGACCTCTCCTCTCGCGCACCCTACCGGATCGTCGAGGGCGCCGATGGCGTAAAGATCCTGTTCGGCGAGGGCGAGGTCCCGAAGGCGGCGCCGCTGGCCGCTCTCAAGCCCGAGGCCGACGCCGCGGCCGCGATGCCGGCACCGGAGGCGGCCCTGCCGGTGCAGATCCTGCCCGGCCCGGCGCCGATGCCGCTGCTCCCCGATCCGCAGGCGGCGCCCCCGACGCCGGAGCGACCGGCGGAGTTCCAGCCGGTAACGCTCAACCCCGGTGAGAAGCAGTTCACCGGCCACCCCATCAGCCTCGACTTCAAGGACGGCGACCTCCAGGACATCTTCCGCCTGTTCGCGGACATCAGCGGCCTCAACATCGTGGTCAACCCGGGAGTCTCGGGCAAGGTGACGCTGAAGCTCAACGAGGTGCCCTGGGACCAGGCCCTCGACCTCATCCTGAAGGCGAATGGCCTCGGCTACACGCTCGAGGGCAACGTCATCCGCATCGCTCCCCTGGCCGCCCTGCAGAACGAAGAGGTCGCGCGGCGCAAGCTGGCGGAGGAGCGCGCCCTGGCGGGCGACCTGCTCAGCCTGACGACGCGGATCTCCTACGCGAAGGCCCAGGATCTGTCGGACGTGCTGCGCAAGGCGGGCGCCCTTTCCGCCCGCGGCAGCCTGAACGTCGATCCGCGCACGAACACGCTGATCATCAACGATCTCCCCGCCTTCCTGGAAAAGGCGAAGGACCTCATCGCCACCCTCGACCTTCCGACGCGCCAGGTCGAGATCGAGGCGCGCATCGTCGTCACCAGCCGCAACTTCACTCGTGACCTCGGCATCCAGTGGGGCTTCAACCAGGCCAATACTCCGCAGCTCGGCAACACGACCGGCCTGACCTTCCCAACGCGCTCATCATCAACGGCCGGGGTGTGCCCGCGACGGGCGGGATCAGCGCGGACCAGAACGGACAGGCCTCCGCCGCCGGGATCGGCACGGCCGGGCGCGGCTACGCGATCAACCTGCCCGCGGCCGGCTTCAACTCCGCCATCGGCATCTCGCTGGGCAACATCCTCGGCAGCTTCAACCTCGATGCCGCCCTCACCGCCCTGGAGCGCCAAGGGCGTGGGCGCCTTCTGTCCACGCCGAAGATCACCACCCAGAACAACCAGGCCGCGGAGATCAAGCAGGGCGTGCAGATCCAGATCCAGACGGTCGCCAACAACACGGTCACGGTCAGCTTCCAGGACGCGGTGCTCACCCTGAAGGTGACGCCCCAGATCACGGAGGCGGGGACGGTGATCCTGACCGTCGACGTCCAGAACAACTCGGCCGACTTCGCGAACCTCGTGAACGGCATTCCGCCCATCAATACGCAGTCCGCGAAGACACAGGTGCTCGTGCGCGACGGGGCCACCGCCGTCATCGGCGGCATCTACCAGAGCAACGAACAGACGGCCCAGCAACTGACGCCCTTCCTGGGACGCGTGCCCATCCTGGGCTACCTGTTCCGCAATCGGTTCGTCACGAGCACCAACAACGAGCTGCTCCTGTTCATTACGCCTCGGATCATCAAGGACAGAGGCTAGGTCGATGCTGGCAGAGGACTCGATGTTCCCGATCCGATCGGAGAAGAATGTGATGAGAGCAAAGGCCATGGTGTTCGCGCTCGGCGCGCTGGCGGCAAGTGCGTGCGTGCCCGACTGGGCGAGGCAGGGCGACTCCCCGGAGATCCTGCTCATGACCGGGATCAACAACGGGGCCCCGCTCGACTCCGACGTCCGTATCTCCTCAGGCACGGTCTGCCCGGACTTTGTGAGCCTCCGGGTCGAGAATCACCAGAAGAACCCCTTGAACACCGACGCCTCGTTCCGGGCCGACATCGTCATCGAGCGCTACGGCGTGCGCTACTTCCGCTCCGACGGCCGCAACACGGAGGGCGTCGACGTTCCCTACGCCATTTCGGGCAACGTGGCCCAGGAGGTCCAGGCAGGCTCCTCTGCGACCCTGAGCCTGGAGGTCGTGCGCCGACAGGCCAAGCTCGAGCCCCCGCTCAAGAACCTCATTGATTTCGGTGGTGGGCAAGTCGTGACGATGTTCGCGGAGGTGACGATCCACGCCCGGAGCACGGTCAACCAGACGACGAATGCCGCCACCGCGCGCCTGCAAATCGACTTCGCGGATTTCGCAGACACACTCACGGCCTGCCCGGCGGCGCAGTAGCGGGGGGCCTTGATGCCACGTTTGATCGTTGCGCGTGAGCGAAGTGAGGGAGACTATGACTCGGAACGATTTTAGAGGTCGGTGGCGGCTGCAGCCGTGGGCGGCGGCGGCTCTGTGCCTCCTCCTGGGCAGCGGCGGCTGCGGCCAGCACGACATCGATATCCCTGATCTCGAGGGCCCGTCCGAGACGGGGTTGTCCCTCTCGCTCACGGTGAGCAAGGACGTCCTCGTCTCCGACGGCCGCGACTTCGCCGTGGTCACGGCGACGGTGAGGGGGCCCAACGGCAGGCCGTTGGCCAACCAGGACGTGTTCTTCGCCATCGCCGACGAGAGCGGCCGCTTCGCCGACATCGGCCAGATCGTAGGCAGCAACGGTCCGGGCACGGGCGCCACGGTCCGTACGAACGCGCAGGGCGTGGCCCAGGTCATCTACGAGGCGCCCGCCCGCACGGATGCCACCGCGAACCAGTCCGTCCTCGTGATGGCCCGCCTCGTGGGCACCGATGCGAACGGCTCGCTGAACACCTATCACCGCGTCCGCATCGAGCTGCGCTCGGCCGAGCCGCGGCTCTTCCCGGCCAACCCGACCAACCTGCTGCCGCATTGCGACTTCATCACCGAGCCAGCGGTGGGACCGTTCAAGACCAACACCGTGATCGGGTTCCACTCCACGTCGTTCGACCCGGACGGCGTGATCATCCGCTATGAATGGAACTTCGGGGACGGCACGACCGGAGACCAGCCGGATAACGCCAAGGTCTATCGCAGTCCGGCCACCTACACCGTCACCCATTCCGTCATCGATGACGACGGCGGGAGGGCCACCTGTACGGCTCCCATCGTGGTGCGGTGAGGTAGAATCCCGCCGTCCGACGGCGTGATCGGTCCCAGGCCCTCTCGGGAGGGCCTGGGACCTTCTCCTTCTCGAGGCACCGTGGCCGGCAACCCCCGCATCGACGAGCTCCGGAAGAAGCTGGACAGGGAGCCGGGCTCGCGCCTCTTCGCGCAACTGGCCGAGGAGCTGCGCAAGGACGGCGACCTCGAGGATGTCATCCGGGTGGCCCGCGAGGGCCTCCAGAAGCACTCCAATTACCCATCCGCGCGCATGACCCTGGGGCGGGCCCTGTTCGATACCGGCGACTGGTCGGCCGCGCGCGCGG
>QHVP01000601.1 GCA_003222295.1 Acidobacteriota bacterium
GGGTCCGGCTCACGTAGAGGAGGTAGGGCGCGCGCTCCGCGAAGGTGGTGACGCTGACGGACGACTCGAAATAGCGGTTCGCGTAGATCTGCTTCGCGGCGCCGACGACGTAGGGGCCGGAGGGGCCGTCGCCGGCCACGATGGCCACGTGGTTGAGGCTGACCACCGTCTTGATCCAGAACTTCTCCTTGATCCAGTAGAGGTAGTCCTCGGCGCGCGCGGGCCGGTCCTGGGGAAAGTGCACGAGGTAGCGATAGAGGTCGGGGGCGGCTTCCGCGAGATAGCCCGAACGCGCGAGCACGCGCGCGAGGCTGTCTCCCACCTTCACCGGCATGTCGTTGTTGTCGTACTGGAACAGCGTCGCGTCGCCCTGCCCCACGTAGCCGGCGGCCGTACCCGCCAGGACCTCGTGCCAGAGCGCGGACGCCTTCGGGGCGCGCTCGGGCGAGGACCAATCGACCTCGCGGCGAAAACGCTGGATCACCGCCGCGGGCAGCCGCACGTCGCAATCGCCGGGCTTGCACTTCCCGAGCGCACTGAGGTCGCCTCCGTCGAGGGTGAGGCCCGCCAGGTCGGCGGGCGCGGGGGCGGGGCCCAGGCGGCCGGCCTGGAGGACGTCGGACGGCCGGCGCCGGCCTTCGAAAGCCTCGAGCTGCTGACGTACCCGCGCCACCGTCGTGTGGACGCGAACCGCCCCCACCGCGAAGACCTCGGAGTTGTCGCCACTGTCGACGACCCGGGCGATCACCTGGCCCCGATCGAGGGCGGCGAGGTCCCGCGCGCCCAGGCCGAACTGCGCCCGCAGGAAGCCCGGCGGGTCGGCCATCATCTGCCCGCTGCGGCTCGGCTCGGCGCCCCACAGGGTCGCGCCGGCGGCGAGGGCGATCAGCCCGGTCCGCAGCGTCCGCCTCGAGCCGACACGCACCGCCGCAGGAGGGAGCCACATCGCGTGATCGTTCAGCAGCGGGACGATGGGGATTCTACTCCGATCGCCCCCGTACCTGAACATAGCCGAAACGGGGTCCGGACCCGATTCCGGAGGATGCGGGGTATCATCGCCCTCCGTCTGGAGTGCGAGGAAACCTGGTGAAGCCGACCGCGCAAACCCCCCGAATCGTCACCGAAGTGCCCGGGCCCCATAGCCGCGCCTTCGTCGCGTCCGAGGCCCGCCATCTCGCGCCGGGCGTCCAATCCATCGCGACCCTTTCCGGCCTGGCCATCCAGCGCGCCGAGGGGTCCATGATCGAAGACGTGGACGGGAACCGGTTCCTCGACATCGCGGGCGGGGTCTGCGTGAACGCGGTCGGGCATGCGCACCCGCGCTATCGCCAGATCCTCAAGGAGCAGATCGACGAGGTCACGGTGGGGTCGTTCACGACTCCCCGCCGGGCGGCGGCGCTGGAGAGCGTGGCGCGGCGCACTCCGCCTGGCCTCGACAAGATCCAACTGTACTCGGGCGGATCGGAAGCGGTCGAGGCGGCCATGCGCCTGGCCAAGTCCTACACCAAGAAGTTCGAGTTCCTCTCGTTCTGGGGCGGCTTCCACGGGAAGACCGCGGGCACGCTGTCCCTGATCGGCGACGGGACGAAGAACGGGCTCGGGCCTTCCCTTCCCGGCACGTATCTGGCCCCCTACGCCGACTGTTACCGCTGCCCCCTCGGCCTCAAGTACCCCTCGTGCGGGATCGAGTGCGCCTCCTTCGCCCGCAAGGTCATCCGCAACTCCACCACGGGCGCTCTGGCCGCCATCCTCGTCGAGCCCATGCAGGGCACCGCCGGCAACGTCATCCCGCCTCCCGAGTTCCTGCCCGCCATCCGTGAGATCGCCCACGAGAACGACGCGCTGCTGGTGGCGGACGAGATGATCACGGGCTTCGGCCGCACCGGCCGCTGGTTCGGAGTCGAGCACACGGGAGTGAAGCCGGATATCATGACCGTCGGCAAGGGTCTCGGCTCCGGTTTCCCCGTCTCCGGGCTCATTTCGACGGACGAGATCACGCGCGCGAAGCCCTGGGGCAACCCCTCGGGCTCGAGCTCGAGCTACGGGGGGAATCCCATGGCCGGGGCCGCCGTGTACGCGTCGGTCTCCGTCATCGAGGAGGATGGCCTCGTCGGCAACTCGGCGCGCGTCGGCGAAGGGATGCTGGCCCGCCTGCGCGGCCTGCAGGAGAAGTACGAGTTCATCGGCGACGTCCGCGGGCACGGCCTCCTCATCGGCGTCGAGCTCGTCAAGGATCGGGCCACCCGGGAGCCGCTGGACAAGGCGGTCTGCGTCCGCCTCTTCCAGGAGTGCCTCAAGCGCGGCCTGGTGAGCATGGTCTACAACCCGCATTTCCGGATCAACCCGCCCCTCTCCATCAACGCGGAGACGGCGGCCGTCGCCCTCGACATCGTGGACGAGGCCTTCGGCGTGATCGCGCGCGAGGGCGGATGGCGATGAAGCTCCGCGGCGCCCTCCTCGGCGCGGGTCACATCGCGCTCCGCGGCCACGCTCCCCACTGGCGGCAGGCGGCTCTGCGCGGGGAAGCCGAGATCGTCGCCCTGGCGGACCTGTCGGCCGCGAATCGAGAGGCGGCGCAGCGCCTCTTTCCGGCCGCCACCGTCTACGACAGCGCGGAGGAGCTCCTGGGCCGCGAGGACGTCGACTTCTGCGACGTCTGCACGCCTCCCTTCACCCGCGTGGACATCGTGCGCGCGGCCGCCCGCCGCGGCATCCACCTCGTGTGCGAGAAGCCGATCGCCCTGGACCTGGCCGATGCCGAGCTCATCGCGGCCGAGGTGCGCGCGACCGGCGTCGTGTTCATGCCCTGCCATCAGTACCATCACTCGCCGCTGTGGCAGACCGTCGTCAAGCACCTGCCCGAGATCGGCGCCGTCCATCTCGCCCGCTACGAGGTGCGCCGCACCGCCGCCAACGAAGGCAGCGCGGGCTGGCAGCCCTCCTGGCGCACCACGCCCGCGCTCGCGGGCGGAGGCATCCTCGTCGATCACGGGTCGCACGTCTTCTACCAGCTCCGGTCGGTGATGGGCGAGGCGCGAAGCATTCGCGCCTCCGTCCGGACGCTGCGGCACCGCGACTATGGGGTGGAGGACACGGCGTGCGTCCTCCTCGAGCACGACGAGGCCATGGCCGAGGTCACGCTGACCTGGGCCGCGGGGCGGCGGGAGATCTGCTTCCGCCTCGTCGGCACGCACGGGGAGATCACGGGCGACGAGCACGAGGTGCGCGTCTGGAACGGGACGGAGGAGAAGGTCGCGCTGGCCGGTGGCCTGAGCCGCGGCTCGAGCCACTCCGAGTGGTACGCCCCCGTGTTCGCGGACTTCCTCCGCCAGATCCGGGAAGGCGTACGCAGCCGCGAGGAGCTCGACGAGGCCGTCTACGTCGCGCGGGTGATCTCTTCCGCCTACGAGTCGTCTCGGGCCCTGGCC
>QHVP01000602.1 GCA_003222295.1 Acidobacteriota bacterium
CAAGGTCATGGAGCTCCTCAAGCTCGTCCAGCTCGACTGGCTGGCCGACCGCCACCCCGCCGCCCTGTCCGGCGGACAGCGCCAGCGCGTCGCCCTGGCCCGCGCGCTCGCCGTGGAGCCGCGGGTGCTGCTGCTGGACGAGCCTTTCGGCTCCCTCGATGCCAAGGTCCGCCAGGGGCTGCGCCGCTGGCTGCGCCGTCTCCACGACACGATCAAGATCACGAGCGTGTTCGTGACCCACGACCAGGAGGAGGCGCTCGAGGTGGCCGACCGTGTGGTGGTGATGAACCAGGGCCGCGTGGAGCAGATCGGCACCCCCCAGGAGGTCTTCGATCACCCGGCGACCGCCTTCGTGATGAACTTCCTCGGGCACGTCAACATCTTCCACGGGCGCGTGGAGAGCGGGAAGGCGCTGCTGGGCCCGATCGCGATGGACTATCCCGAGCATCCCGGCGAGCAGTCGCTGCCCGCGGCCGGTTACGCACGGCCACACGAGCTCGAGGTCGGCCGCTCGGCCGATGCCGACGGCGGCCTCTGGGCGACCGTGCGCCACGTCCATGCCGCGGGCGCGGTCGTGAAGCTCGAGCTCGTCGACGACGAGGGCCATCTCCTCCAGGTGGACGTGACCCGCCAGCATCACGAGGAGATGCAGCCCCAGCCCGGCGAGCGGCTGTACGTCCGCCCGCGGACGCTGCGCGTGTTCGTGCAGCCCTGAATCCATAGGAACCAGGCGTAACGCGTAATTCCTATGGGTCCGCATCGTTCGATTGCGCGACTTCGCTTAGGGCTCATTGGCCCATCCATTTCATTCCGATGACAAGGTTTACGTCGTGCGTCTCGACCCTTGCGGCGCGACGGCCTCCATATTGCTTCGCCGGCGCAGCATGACCATCCCTGTTCGGCTCCGGGGCGCGATCACTGTCGTCGCGGCGGCGCTCACGATCATGCTGCTCGCCCCGCGGGAGTCGTTCGCACAGGGTTGAGTGGCCGCGCGGATGGACGTGCCCGTGACCGGCACGGAAGGCAGCCCCTATCCCCGCCCAGGAAGCTGGCAGGTCTCGACCGGCTATCGCTGGCAGAAGTCCGATCGCCATTACGTCGGCTCCGAATACCAGGCCGACCGTGACGCCGATTCCAGCCAGGTCATCAACCGCGTGAACCTCCTCGATCTCGGTGTCCGGTACAACTGGACCCAACGCACCAGCCTCAGCGTGAGCCTGCCGTACTTCATCGCCTCGCGCTCCAACCCCATCCGCGACGCCAGCCGCCTGGTCATCGACCGCTCGGTCACACGCTCGAATTCGCTCAGCGACGCGGGGCTGACGGCGCGCCGGTGGATGCGCAGCCCTGATTCGTGCAAGAACAGCAACGTCGCGCTCGGGCTCGGGCTTAAGGTGCCGACCGGCCAGTCGGACCACACAGACCTCCGGCGGACGTTCAGCAACGGGACGATCGTGAGCAGCGTGGTGCCCGTCGACCAGTCCATCCAGCCCCCGGCGACTGGGAGGACGCGCGGTCGGATACGCCTCCGGGAGCTACCTATTCAACCCGCAGGAGCAGAGTCATACCGACCGCGGGGGCAACGACCCGAACACGCGGTACCTCTCGATCGCGGACCAGTACCTGGCCCGCGTCGGGGTGGCCACGAGCCTGCGCTGGGTGACGGCAAGCCTGGGCGGACGGCTGGAGGGGGTTCCTTCGAGCGATCTCATCGGCGGCGACAAGGGCTTCCGGCGGCCGGGATACGCGATCTCGGTCGAGCCGGGCCTCACCTTCCGGCGCGGACACTCGGCGCTGACGGTCGGTGTCCCCGTCGCCGTCTATCGCAACCGGACGCGCAGCTACGCGGACAAGATCAACGGCGGGCACGGCGATGCCGCCTTCGCCGATTACCTCCTGATCGTCGGGTTCTCGCGGCTCTTCTAGGGGTAATGAGGGGGAGCGCCGCGGGCCGGATCACTCCGCCAGCGTATCGGGGTCGAGGCCGTGCTTGCGGCAGTAGTAGGCGAGGTTGCGCGCGTCGATGCCGAGCAGCCGCGCCGCCTCCCGGCGCACGCCGTGCGCGCGGCGGTGCGCCTCCACGAGGAGCGAGCGCTCGAGCCGGTTCAGGCTCTCGCGCAGCGTGAGATCGTCGGGCGCGGGGGGGCCGCCGGGGGCGGAGTCGGCGGCCGACGATGGGGCCACGGGCTCGGGAGCGAGGTCGAGGGCGGCCAGCCCGCGGCCCGGATGGAGGATGAGCGCGCGCTCGATCACGCTGCGCAGCTCGCGCACGTTGCCGGGCCAGGGGTACGAGGCCAGCCGCGCCAGCGTCTCCTCGTCCAGGTCGGGAGCGGGGCGGCCCAGCCGCGCCGCCACGTCGGCGGCGAAGGCGCGCGCGAGGACCGCGACGTCCTCCGGCCGCTCCCGCAGCGGCGGCACGCGGATCGGGAGCACGTTGAGGCGGTAGTAGAGGTCGGCGCGGAAGCGGCCGTCCTTGATTTCCGATTCGAGGTCGGCGTTGGTAGCGGCGACGATGCGGACGTCGACGCGCGTGGGCTGCTGCTCGCCCAGGCGGTGGAACTCGCCGTCCTGGATCGCGCGCAGCAGCTTGGGCTGCGCCGCCGGCGGCATGGCCCCCACCTCGTCGAGGAACAGCGTGCCGCGATGCGCGAGCTGGAACCAGCCTTCGCGGTCCGCGCTGGCGCCCGTGAACGATCCGCGGCGGTGGCCGAAGAACTCGCTCTCCCACAGCTCGAGGGGAACCGCGGCGCCGTTGACGCGGATGTAGGGCCCGGCCGCGCGCCGGCTCTTCTGGTGGAGGCGGCGGGCGAGCAGGTCCTTGCCCGTGCCCGATTCGCCGCGCAGCAGGACGATCGAATCGCTGGCCGCGGCCGCGTCGATCATCTCCAGAGCCCGCCGCCAGGCCGGGCTCTGGCCCAGCGGCTCCACTTCGCGGCCGGCCGCCCGCAGGTACTGCACCTCGCGCCGCAGGGCCCGCCCGGCCAGCGCGCGCTCGAGAGCGACCTCGAGCGCCTCCGGGTCGGCTGGTTTGAGCAGGTAGTCGCTGGCCCCGCTCTTCAGGCACTCGACGGCGGACGCGATCGTGCCCTGGCCCGTGAGCACCACCACCGGCACCTCCGGCGAGGTGGACTGGATCTGCTTCACGAGGGCCAGCCCGTCCGCTCCGGGAAGGCGGAAGTCGGTGAGCACGACGTCGATGGGCGCGTGCGCGAGCACGCGCACCGCGTCGCCGGCGGTGCCCGCCTCCACGATTTCGTAGCCGCGCTCGCGCAGGATCTCCGTGAGCGAGTCGCGCACGTAGGCCTCGTCCTCGACCACCAGGACGCGGCCGCGGGAGGGGAGCTTGCCGGGGCCGGTGGCGCTCATGCGACCTCCGTGCGCGCGGGCGCGGCGGGAAGCATCATCTGGAAGACGGTGCCGCCGTCCGGCCGCGGCCGCGCTTCCAGCCGCCCCCCGTGCTGCCGCACGATCGCGTGGCAGATGGACAGGCCGAGGCCGGTCGAGTTCTTGGTCGAGAAGAACGGCTCGAAGATGCGCTCGCGGTCGGCGGCGGCGATGCCGGGGCCGCGGTCGGCGACTTCGGCCCGGACGCTGCCCTCCGCCGCCTCCGAGCTCACGCGCACCTCGCCGCCGCCGGGCTGGGCCTCG
>QHVP01000603.1 GCA_003222295.1 Acidobacteriota bacterium
GCCAGACAGGTGCCCCGGCGGGCCATGCTGAAGGCGACCGGGCTGGCCGCGCTCGGCGCCGGTCTCTCCGCGTGCGCGCCCCGCCAGACCGGCTCGCTCGTGTGGCCCGCGGCCCCGCGCCGGTTCGCGCGCGTGCACGTGTCGGAGGACCGCATCATCCGGACGGTCGTGGGCCTTCGTCCCTACCGGCCGTCGGGCTTCGTGGTCTGCGCGGAGAAGCTCGGCGACAAGACCGTCGTCCACAACTACGGCCACGGCGGCGGCGGCATCACGCTCTCCTGGGGCACGTCGGAGCTGGCCGTCGACGAAGCGTGGGCGACGGGTGAGAAGCGGTTCGCCGTCCTCGGCTGCGGCGCGGTCGGCCTGGCCAGCGCGCGCCTCCTGCAGCAGCGCGGGGCCGACGTCACGATCTACGCGAAGGACCTCCCGCCCCAGACCACGTCGAACATCGCCGGCGGCCAGTGGTCGCCGACCTCGGTCATGGACCAGGACCGGCGCACGCCGGACTCCGACGCGCGGTTGGCCCGCGCGGCCCGGCTCTCGCATCGCCGATACCAGCAGCTCCCCGCCGCGGAGTTCGGCATCCGCTGGATCGAGAACTACGTCCTGTCCGACCGGCCGCTCCAGCCGTGGTGGGAGCAGGAGCTGACGCGCGACCTCTACCCGGAATGGCGCGATCTGCGGCCCGGCGAGCATCCCTTCCCCACGAGCCACGCGCGCCACTTCACGACCCTGCTCGTCGAGCCGCACGTCTACCTGACCGCGATGCTCCGCGACGTGCGCCTGGCCGGCGGGCGGGTGGTGGTGCGGGAGCTGGCCGGCCGCGAGCAGCTCGCGGACCTGCCGGAGCCGGTCGTGATGAACTGCACGGGGCTGGGGGCGAAAGCCCTGTTCGGGGACGAGGAGCTCGAACCGGTCCGCGGCCAGCTCACGTTCCTCCTCCCGCAGCCGGAGGTGGACTACATCGTGATCGCCGACGGCCTCTACATGTTCCCACGCCGCGACGGGATCCTGCTCGGGGGCACATTCGAGCACGGCAACTGGAGCCTGGACGTGGACGAGGCGACGCGGAGGCGGATCGTGGACGGCCACCGCGCGCTGTTCGATGGCATGCGGTAGACGAGGACACACATGACACGACCGATCCGATTCGCCGTGCTGGCTGCGCTCGCGCTCGGTGCGCTCACGCCCGTCTCCTGGTCCGAAGACCGCCCGCCCGCGGTCGCGCTGATCAAGATGCCGTATCGGGGAGAGCGCAACCTCGCCGACCTCTCCGACTCGCCCGACTACCTGGAGAAAGGCGGCCTCGCGAAGCAGCTCGAGGACCAGGGCTGGCGCGTCCGTCCCGTCTCGACCGTCGCGCTGACGCCGGAGGAGCAGAAGGCCTACGGCGAGTGGAACCGGCTCGGCCTGGCCAACGGGCACCTGGCGCAGATCGTCGCCGCGGAGCTCAAGGAGGGACGCTTCCCTGTCGGCCTGCTCGCGAACTGCTCGGCGCTCATCGGCATGCTCGGCGGCCTCCAGCACGCGGGAAAGGCGGAGGCGCCGCTGCGCGTCGGCCTCGTGTTCATCGACGCCCAAGGCGACTTCAACACGCCGGAGACCACGCTCAGCGGGATGCTGGGCGGCATGCCGGTCGCGATCTCGGCTGGGCTCGGCCTCCAGCGCCTGCGCGTCAAGTCCGGCCTCGATCCCGCCCTGCCCGACCGGCAGATCGTGCTTGCGGCCGCCCGCGACCTGGACCCGCTCGAGAAGGATCTGCTCGACCGCTCGGCCGTCGAGCGCCTGAGCGTCGAGGACATCAAGACGCGCTCCGCCGCCATCGACGGCCAGATGGATCGGCTCTCGGGCCTGGCCGACCTCATCTACGTGCACGTGGACATCGACGTCCTCGATCCGCCGGAAGTGGCCGGGCATCCGCTGGCCGTCCCCGGTGGCCCCACGAGCGTCGAGCTGGCCGCGGCGCTCACCCAGATGTTCCGGCACCCGAAGGCGGCGGCGTTCGGCGTCGCCTCCACGCCCTCGCAGGACCACGACCTTGACGGCCGGTCGCGTCAGGCCGCGTACACCCTCGTCCGCGGCGCCCTGGAGGGCGTCAAGCAGCGGGGAAGCCGTTGAATTATGATCCCCGCCCCGACGCCGCACTCCTGTTGCCGCCATCAGAGGGAGGGACGATGAGAGCCATCTCCCGGTCCATGCTGCCGCTCGCCGCCATGGTGGGACTCCTGAGCTGGACGGCCGCCGCGCGCGGCCAGACGCCCAAGGCCAGCGCCGTCTCCGAAGGCACGCGCAACGGCCAATGGCCCAGCTACACGGGCGACGTCCGCGGCAGCCGCTACTCGCCGCTGGACCAGATCAACGCCGCCAACTTCAATGACCTCGAGGTGGCCTGGCGCTTCAAGACCGACAGCTTGGGGACGCGGCCGGAATACAAGCTCGAAGGCACCCCGCTCGTGGTGAACCGCGTCCTCTACACGACGGCGGGGACGCGCCGCGCGGTCATCGCGCTCGACCCCGGCACGGGTGAGCTGCTCTGGGTCCACGGCGAGCACGAGGGAGCCCGCGCCGCCAACGCCCCGCGCCAGCTCTCCGGCCGCGGCCTCGCCTACTGGACGGACGGCACCGAGGAGCGGATCCTCTACGTCACCCCCGGCTACCGCCTGCTCGCGCTCGACGCCAGGACGGGCGTCCCCATCCCCACGTTCGGCCAGAGCGGCGCCGTCGACCTCAAGCGCGACAACGATCAGGACATCGATCTCGTCACGGGCGAGATCGGCCTGCAGTCGGCCCCGGTCGTGGCCGAGGACGTCGTGCTCGTCGGCGCGGCCTTCCGCGAGGGGTTCACGCCCAAGACGCACAAGAACAACAAGGGCTACGTCCGCGCGTTCGACGTTCGCACCGGCAAGCGCCTGTGGATCTTCCACACGATCCCGAAACCGGGCGAGTTCGGGTACGACACGTGGCTGAGCGGCTCGGCCGAGGAGAACGGCAACACCGGCGTCTGGACGCAGATGACCGTCGACGAGGACCTCGGCCTCGCCTACCTCGCAGTGGAGTCCCCGACCAACGACTTCTACGGCGGCCACCGCCCCGGCAACAACCTCTTCGGCGAGACGCTGGTCTGCGTCGACCTGCACACCGGCGAGCGGAAGTGGCACTTCCAGCTCGTCCACCACCCGCTCTGGGACCACGACATCTCGTCGGCGCCGATCCTGGCCGACATCAGCGTCGGCGGCCGCGCGATCAAGGCGGTGGCCCAGCCGAGCAAGCAAGGTTACCTCTACGTCTTCGACCGCGTCACCGGCAAGCCGGTCTGGCCGATCGAAGAGCGGCCGGTGGAAAAGGGCACGGTGCCCGGCGAGTGGTATTCGCCGACCCAGCCCATCCCCACCCGGCCGCCCGCCTACAACCGCAACGGCGTGCTCCCCGAATACCTCATCGACTTCACGCCCGCCCTGAAGGCGGAGGCGCTGGAGCTGACGAAGAAGTTCAAGTTCGGCCCCATCTACACGCCCCCCGTCGTCAGCAAGGCCGACGGCCCCATCGCGCTCCTCACGCTCGCCACCGCCAGCGGGGGAACGAACTGGCCGGGCGCCTCCTACGATCCCGAGACCCACGTCGTCTACGCCTCCGCCTGCGACGCGTGCCTGACGCGCCTCGGCCTCGTCCCGCCCCCGAGCAAGGACGTCTCGGACATGGACTACGTGCACGGGTTCGCCGGGCAGCCGTTCCGCATGTCGCGGGGCCCCGGCGAGAACGCGGGGGCCGACGCGGTGGCGCCGCCCCCGGAGCGGCCGGGCGGCGGAGGCGGCAGCGCGTTCGTCTTCAACGTCCAGGGACTGCCGATCATCAAGCCGCCGTACGGGACGATCTCGGCCATCAGCCTCGACAAGGGCACGATCCTCTGGCAGACGCCGCACGGCGAGACGCCGGACGTCGTGCGCAATCATGAGCTGCTGAAGGGCCTCCCGATCCCCCGCACCGGCCAGTCCGACAGCGTCGGCACTCTCGTCACCAAGACGCTCGTCATCGCCGGCGATCCCCAGTTCACCAGCACCGCCGAGCGGCCGCGGGGGGCGATGCTGCGCGCCTATGACAAGGCGAGCGGCAAGGAGGTCGGCGCCGTCTACATGCCCGCTCCCCAGAGCGGCTCGCCGATGACGTACCTGTTTGGCGGCAAGCAGTACGTCGTGGTGGCCGTGAGCGGCGGCCCGTATTCCGGCGAGTACCTGGCCTTCGCCCTTCCCGCCGAGAGCGCAAAGGCGGGCGCCGCCGCCGGCTCGCGATGAGGATCCGGACGACCGGCCTCGCCCTCGTCGGGATGACGGTCATCGGGGTGATCGGTCCGGCCCTCCGCGCGCAGGAGACCACGCGCTCGGTCTGGGACGGCGTGTACACGGAAGCGCAGGCCAAGCGCGGCGAAGCCGTCTACAAGCTCAGCTGCGCTTCGTGCCACGGGGTGGCCCTCGAGGGAATCGAGATGGCGGGCCCGCTCACCGGCGCCCGCTTCACGGCGAACTGGAACGGCGTCACCGTCGGCGACCTGCTGGAGCGGGTCAAGGTGTCGATGCCGAACGACCGCCCCGGCACGCTGAGCCGGCAGCAGACGGCGGACGTGCTCGCCTACGTCTTCAGCGTCAACCGCTTCCCGGCCGGCAAGACCGAGCTGGTCCGGCAGACGGAGGTCCTGAAGCAGATCAAGTTCGAGGCGACCAGGCCCGCCGCCCGCCACTGAGGGTATGAAGCTCACCGCTGCGCTCGTCAGTGTCGCCCTCTCGGTCGCCCTGCTGCCCGCGGCCGCCGGCCTCTCGCAGGCGCCGCCGGAAGCCAACGAGGACGAATCGAAGGTCCCGCCCTACACGCTGCCCGATCCGCTGGTGCTCGCCGACGGCAGGAAGGTGAGGGACGCCAGGATGTGGACGGGCGAGCGCCGCCCCGAGCTGGTGCGCCTCTTCGAGACGCACGTCTACGGGCGCACGCCGCCGGGTGGCCCGCGGCCCCGTTTCGAGATCGTGAAGACCGATCGGTCGGCCCTGGGCGGCCGGGCCACGCGCAAGGACGTCGCCATCGTCTTCGGCGCCGGCGCCGGCGCGCGGCGGACGGTGCTCGTCGTCTACGTGCCCAACAACGCGCGCGGGCCGGTGCCTGCTTTCCTGGGCTTGAACTTCCAGCGCAACGACGAGATCAAGTGGCCGATCTCCACGATCGTGGAGCGCGGCTATGCCGTCGCCTCGGCCTTCTACCAGGACCTCTTCCCCGACCGCGCCGACGGGGCCGTCGACAGCGTGCTCACGCTCTTCCCCCCGCGGGAGGGACCCCAGGCCTGGGGCGCGATCGGCGTGTGGGCCTGGGCCATGAGCCGCGCGCTCGACTACCTGGAGACCGACCGCGCCATTGATGCGAGACGGGTCGCCCTCATCGGACACTCGCGCCTCGGCAAGGCCGCCCTCTGGGCCGGCGCCCAGGACACACGGTTCGCGATGGTCATCTCGAACGAGTCGGGGTGCGGAGGGGCGGCCCTGAGCAAGCGGATCTACGGCGAGACGGTGGCCGCGATCACCAAGCGGTTTCCCCACTGGTTCTGCGCGAACTTCGCCCGCTACGCCGGCCGGGAGGCCGACCTGCCGGTGGACCAGCACGAGCTGCTGGCCCTCATCGCGCCACGGCCCCTCTATGTCGCGAGCGCGGTGGACGATCGGTGGGCCGACCCCAAGGGCGAGTTCCTGGGCGCGCTCGGCGCCGATCCCGTGTACCGGCTCCTGGGGAAGGACGGCCTGCCCGTCCGCGAGATGCCTGCCGTCGACCAGCCCATTCACGGCACCATCGGCTATCACGTCCGCTCCGGTGGCCACGACCTCGCCGACGCCGACTGGCGGCACTACCTGGCCTTCGCGGACCGGCATCTCCGCGGCCGCTGAACGGGCCCGGGGGCATTCGTGCGATTTCCCTCGCCGTGGGCCAGGCGATCGGGTAGGATCGGGCCACACCTAGCCGCGAGGAGGACTGCCATGCCGGTCTCCCGACGCTCCTTCCTGGGCGCCCTCAAGCCTGGGACGGCGGCCCTTTCTCCTGTGCTCGTCGCCGCGAGAGGCCGCGAGGCGGCCACCGCGGGCG
>QHVP01000095.1:0-1820 GCA_003222295.1 Acidobacteriota bacterium
GATCGTCGGCGGCAGGGGCGGCGTAGGCGGGCGCCGTAGTGAGGGCGCCGGCCGCGAGAACGGCAACGACGAGAATGGCACTTGCCTTCATTGTAGGTTTCTCCTCCTTGGGGCTACGACGCACGACACCCCAACGAGTTTCCAGCAATCCGCGTGCCGAGCGATCCGGCACGGGAATCATTCCCCGAAGATCTGCGAAGCGACGTGGCAGGCGAGCATCCGCGCGGGCCGAGGCGCCAGCGCCCCCGATTCGACAAAGTTACCATCGAGAGGGCAGGCCCTAGCGATGCTGATCGATCTCGATCGTCTCCTTGCGTCCGCTGTTGGCCACCGAGAACATGATCCCGAGCCCGATCGCGATCACCACGCCGATCACGGTCCACTCGGTGCCGATGCGCTGGACGATCCCCATCTTCCACAGGGCCGCGATCACGCCGGCGACGAAGATGACGTAGCCCACAAAATAGACGTTGACCCATTTCATTGGACGTCCCCTCCACGCCCGCATGCCGGGCTCCTTTCAGCCTAGCAACCGCGGCCTGGTTTGCGGCGGAGGGGATGTCGATTCAGCCGCGGCTCAGGGCTTGCGCGCGGCCTGGTTCGCCACCGCCTCCGCGGCCCTGCGCGCCGCCTCCGGATCCCCAAGGTAGTAATGGCGAATGGGCCTCAGGTCGTCCTGGAGCTCGTAGACGAGGGGGATGCCGGTCGGGATGTTCAGGCCGACGATCTCCTCCTCCGACACCCCGTCGAGGTGCTTGACCAGCGCGCGCAGGCTGTTGCCGTGGGCGGCGATCACCACGCGGCGCCCGGCACGCACCTCGGGCACGATGCGCTCGTGCCAATAGGGCAGGAAGCGCGCGACGGTGTCCTTCAGTGACTCGGTGAGGGGGAGCTGCGCGGGCGGCACGTCGGCATAGCGGCGATCGTGGCCGGGATGGCGGGGATCGTCGAGGGTGAGCGGCGGGGGGGGATCGGCGTAGCTGCGGCGCCAGACGAGGACCTGCTTATCCCCGTACTGGGCTGCGGTCTCCGCCTTGTTGAGGCCCTGGAGGGCGCCGTAATGCCGTTCGTTGAGGCGCCAGCTCTTGTGCACGGTCAGCCACATGAGGTCCATGTCGTCCAGGACGATCCAGAGCGTCCGGATCGCGCGCTCGAGCACGGACGTGAAGCAGACGTCGAAGGTGTAGCCCCCCTCGCCGAGCATCCGCGCCGCCTCGTGCGCCTCTGCGATCCCCTTGGGCGTGAGGTCCACGTCCGTCCAGCCCGTGAAGCGGTTCTCCAGGTTCCAGGCGCTCTCGCCGTGGCGCAGCAGGACCAGCGTCTTCATCGGTGCCCTCCGTTCATGCGGCGCTCGAGGAGTGGTCGTCCATCGGGCCGAAGAGGGTACTACGCGGCCCATCGCTTGCGCGAGCGTGGGTCATTCCGGCGTCAGCTCGGCCCAGACCGGGATGTGGTCGCTCACTTTCAGCGCGTTGGGCGCGGAACCCACGCTGGCGCAACCGAGCAGCCGCAGGCCGCGCGCGAGCAGGTGATCCCAGGAGAAGCGCGAGATCGTGCGGCCGACGTCGCGCGTGAGCCACCGGAAGCCGGCGGGGGTGAAGACGCTCTCGATGAACCCGCGCCCGTTGAAGTCACCCGCCACCAGCACGCGCGGATATCCCTCCGCCCGCTCCACGAGCGTCCGTGCCTGGTCGCGCTTGGTGGCGGCGCTGGCGCTGACCGGCGTCTCGAAATGCACGCTGAACACGCGCACGGGGAGGTCGCCCCGGATGCGGACCGTCGCCGCCACCGCGATCCGCTGCATCTTGCGGAAGCGGCCC
>QHVP01000095.1:1832-5549 GCA_003222295.1 Acidobacteriota bacterium
CGTCGTCCTCGATGGGCCAGGGGCTCAGGATGGCGTTGCCGAAGTTGCGGCGGTCGGCCGGGTGCACGGCCGCGGGGTAATACACGTAGTTGAGACCGAGAGTGCGGGCCAGGCACTCCACTCCCGTCTCGTCCATCTCTTGCAGCGCGATCACGTCCGCGTCCTTGAGACGCACGTCGCCGCGCAGGAGGGCGGCCGCGCCCGTCACGTTGCGGCCGTACTTGATGTTGAAGGACACCACCCGGATGGCGCGCGCGGTGGGCGTCCCCGCGAACTGGCCCGCGAAGCGCGGCCCGTCCCGCGCGGAGTAATTGCGCGCCGTCGCGCAGCCGGCAAGGGCGCAGGCGAAGACGACGGCCGCCCCCCGTGCCGTGCGCCGCATCGTCCTCATCGTGACACCATACGCGCCCATGATGCCGCACCCGCTTCGCGTCTTGCGCACGCTGCCCGCCCCCGTGCGCCTCCTCGTCACGGGCTCGTTCGTCAACAAGCTGGGCACGTTCATCATCCCGTACCTGACGCTCGTCCTGCGCAAGGATTTCCATCTCGAGGACGCGGCGGCCGCGCGGCTCCTGCTCGCCTATGGCGCGGGCTCGCTGGTCTCGATCGTGGTCGGCGGCGTCCTGACCGATCACCTCGGCCGGCGCCTGACCCTGCTCCTGAGCCTGCTCGGCAGCGGGGCCATCGCGGTCACCCTCGGCCTCGTCTCCGCCATCCGCGTGTTCGCGCCCCTGCTGGTGCTGCTCGGCTTCGTGGCCGACCTCTATCGGCCGGCCGCGTCCGCGATCATCGGCGACGTGCTTCCGTCCTCCCAGCGCGCCACCGGCTTCGCCGCCTTGCGCACCGCCGTCAATCTCGGGTTCGCGGTGGGCATGAGCCTCGGAGGCTTCCTCGCCGACTGGAGCTGGCGGCTGCTCTTCATCGGCGACGGGGTGACCACTCTCCTCTACGGGGCGGTGGTGTATCTCTTCATTGCCGAGACGCGGCCGGCGGTGCCACCGGCGGCGCGCGCCGCCGACGCCGTGGGCAGCCCCTGGCGCGACGCCGTGTTCGTCCAGGTCCTGCTGGTGTCGCTCCTGTTCTCGCTGATGTTCTTCAGCCACATCACGGAGCTGCCGCTCACGATCACGTTGTCCGCGGGTTACCCCGCCCGGCTCTACGGGCTGCTCGTGGCCGTCAACGGCCTGCTCATCGCGGTCTTCGAGATGTCGGTGGTCGAGCGTCTACGGCCAATGCGGCGTCTCCGGGTGGCCGCGCTCGGCACGCTCCTCACCGGGCTGGCCTTCTCTTCCGTCGGCGTCGCCCGGCACTGGACCTGGTTCCTGCTCGTCGTGGTGGCCTACACGGCGGGGGAGATCCTGACCACGCCCCAGAAGATGGCATTCGTGACGGACTGGGCGCCTCCGGAGGCGCGCGGCCGGTACCTCAGCTTCTATCAGGCGACCTGGAGCATCGCCATGGGGCTCAACCCCGTCCTCTTCCTGCCCCTCCGCACGCGGCTGGGGGACGCCGCCTTCTGGCCCCTCATGATGCTGCTGGCCGCCCCTTCCGCGCTCCTGCTGCTGCGCCTCGACCGCGTAGCCGACCGTCCGGAAAAGCTGCGAGGGGCGACCGACACAAAACCTCCGCTCGCGGCCGCCCTCGCAGCGGAGCCCGCATCCTAGGTCAGCGCGACCGCAGAGCGAGGCGCCGCCGCCCGTTGGCGGCGGCGATCTCGCGAGGGGGGTTTCAGGGGGGGCCGCGAACACCCATCTCGCGATGTGTGAGTGCCCCCCCTGACTTAAGATGCTGAGTGCCCCCCTAGACTTAAAAGGCTAAACTCCCCTGAGCGGCCGCCGATGCCGCCCTACTCCGAGAAGGAGCCTCCTGATGGCCGAGTCGAACGGCAACGTCAAGACCGCGCTCTAGTACGCCGACCAGCACTTCGACGACTTCAAAGAGACGCTCGTGACCCTCTCGCGCATTCCCAGCGTCTCCGCGGAAGGTTTCCCCGCGGCCGAGGTTGCTCGCTCCGCCGAGGCCATGGGCGACGCGCTGAGGGACGCGGGCGCGGAGAAGGTGGAGGTCCTGGAGATCCCGGACGTGCACCCCTACGTGTACGGCGAGTGGATGCACAAGCCGGGTGCCCCGACCATCCTCCTTTACGGGCACCACGACGTGCAGCCGCCGGGCCGCCCCGAGAAGTGGCTCTCTCCGGCCTTCCAGCCCACCGAGCGCGGGGGCCGCCTCTACGGGCGGGGCACCGCCGACGACAAGGGCGGGTGCATGACCCACGTAGCGGCGGTGACGTCCTACCTCAAGGGCGCGGGCGGGCTGCCCTGCAACGTGAAGTTCGTCATCGAGGGCGAGGAGGAGATCGGCTCCGAGAACCTCGGGAAGTTCCTCGAGAAGTACAAGCACATGCTGGCCGCGGACTTCATCGTGCTCTCGGACACCGCCAACTTCGATACCGGCGTGCCCGCGCTGACCTATCAGCTCCGCGGCATCGTGCAGGTGGACCTCGAGGTCAAGGTGCTCGACCATCCCGTGCACAGCGGGATGTGGGGCGGCCCCGTGCCCGACCCCGTGCAGGTCCTGGCCGACCTCATCGCCGACCTGCGCAACAGGGACGGATCGCTGAACATCCCCGGCCTCTACAAGGACGTGGCCAAGCCGGGCAAGAAGCAGCTCAAGCGGATCCGCAAGCTCCCCTTCGACGAGAAGAAGTTCAAGAAGGAGGGCGGCCTGTTCAAGGGCGTGAAGCTCTGGGGGGAGAAGGGCTACTCGGTCTACGAGCAGCTCTGGACGCGCCCGTCGCTGACCGTGATCGCCACCGAGTCGCACGAGTTCGCCGGCTCCTCGAACCAGATCGTCGACTCCGCGCGCGCGCGCCTGAGCCTCCGTACCGTTCCCAACATGGACGGCCGCAAGGCGGGAGAGCTCCTGGTCAAGAAGCTCACCCGCAAACCGCCGTACGGCGTGCACGTCAGCGCGACCATCAACGGGTCCACGCCGTGGTGGACGACCGACCCGGACGGACCCGCCTTCGAGGCGGCCCGCCGCGCCCTCCAGGCCGGCTTCAAGAAAGAGGCGGCGATGATCGGGGCGGGCGGATCCATCGGGTTCGTGCAGCCCTTCTCCGACCTGCTCGGTGGCGCGCCCTGCCTGCTCACGGGCGTCGAGGACCCACCCTGCAACGCGCATTCCGAGAACGAGAGCCTCCACCTCGGTGACTTCCGGAAGTGCATTGCCTCCACCGTCCACCTCTACGACGAGCTGTCGCGGGTCCCGGTGCGGGCGCCCCGCTGAGGAGCGTGTCGGAGAGAACGCCGCCGACACGCTCCTGATGCGAAACGACCGGAAAGGACACTCGCGCGGTGTTCGAGCGGCCCGAAGGAAGACCTATTAGGAGCCCGTCCAAACGTGCTCCCGACGGGCTCCTAGTGGGTCGCAGACTCGGCGCGGCCACCGCCTTCGTCCTGATCGTCCTGGCCGCGACGTCGCTGCGCGGCCAGGCGCCGGAGCTCCGCCTGGCCTTCATCGGCGACGCCGGCTCCGGCAGTGCCAGCCAGCGCGCGGTGCGCGATCAGATGCTCCGGCTGCCGATCGCGCTGACCTTCATGCTGGGGGACAACATCTACGAGCGCGGGAGCCGGGAGGACTTCGGGCCCCGATTCGACCAGGTGTACAAGCCGCTGATGGACAAGGGGACGGTCTTCCACTCGGCCCTGGGCAACC
>QHVP01000604.1 GCA_003222295.1 Acidobacteriota bacterium
TGAAGGGCGATTGAGGCCATGAAATTCCTGCCCTTCATCCTCAAGCACCTGCGCCGCAACTGGGTGCGCACGCTCTCGACGGTGCTGGCCATGGCCGTCTGCATCTTCCTCTTCTGCACGCTGCAGACCGTCCTCGCCTCCATCAAGGGCCTGCTCGAGAGCTCGAGCGCCACCCGTCTCATCAGCCGCAACGCGGTGAGCCTCGTCTTCAACCTGCCCCTCTCCTACGCCTCGCGCATCGCCGCCGTGCCCGGTGTCAAGCGCGTGGCCACCACCTCCTGGTTCGGCGGCTCCCTGCCCGCCAAGAAGGAGGGCAAGGCGGACGAGGGCTCCGAGACCACCACGGACTGGAGCAACTTCTTCCCCAACATGGCCGTGGACGCGGATCCCTATTTCGCGATGTATCCCGAGTTCGAGATCCCGCCCGACCAGTACAAGGCCTTCAAGGAGGACCTCCAGGGCGCGGTCATCGGGCGCAAGCTCGCCACCAAGTTCAACTGGAAGCTGGGCGACCACTTCTTCCTGGAGAGCTTCATCCCCCCGTACCGCAAGAAGAGCGGCCCCTTCGAGTTCACGGTGCGCGCGATCTTCGACACCGACCCCGTGAAGCACCCGAACACCGATACCAACCTGATGCTCTTCCACTACAAGTACCTCTACGAGGGCACGGGGCAGCACATCGCGGCCGGGACCTACAACATCGAGATCACCGACCCCTCGCAGGCGGGCGCGGTCAGCAAGGCCATCGACGCCCAGTTCGAGAACAGCGACGCCCAGACGCACACGGAGACGGAGCAGGCCTTCGCGGCCAGCTTCATCGCCATGGCCGGGAACCTCGCCTTCCTCCTCAACAGCATCGGCCTGGCCGTGAGCTTCACCATCCTCCTCGTCACCGCCAACACCATGAGCATGGCCGTGCGCGAGCGGCGCACCGAGATCGCGGTGCTCAAGACCCTCGGCTTCTCCAGCCTGCAGGTCATGGGGCTCATCGTGGCGGAGGCCATCGCCCTCGGCGCGATCGGAGGCGGTCTCGGCCTCAGCGGCAGCCAGGGCCTGATGTACGTCCTCACCCATGCCCCCGGCATCAAGGACATGCTGGCCGGCATCGGCCTGAGCGAGCTGCACCTCAAGGTCCCGATCGCCGCCCTCGGTTTCTCGGTGGCGCTGGGGCTGGGCTTCGCGGCCGGGTTCGTGCCCGCCATGAACGCCTATCGCGCGCGGATCACCGACATGCTGAGGACCGTCTGATGGCGCTCCCTCTCTCGTACAACGTACGCAACGTGCGCAACCGCTGGCAGGTCACCCTGCTCGCCATCTCCGGGATCGCGCTGGTGGTGGCCGTCTTCACCGTGCTGATGTCGATGTCGGAAGGGTTCGCGATGGCGCTGCGCACCACCGGACGCACGGACAACGCGATGATCGTGCAGCGCGGCTCCGCGTCCGAGCTGACCTCGTGGATCCCGCTCGACCAGCGACAGATGATCGTAGTGCGGGACGAGGTGGCGCGCGGCGCGGACGGCCAGCCCCTGGCCTCGCCGGAAGACGTCGTGGTCACCATGAAGCCCAAGAAGGACGGCGAGCCCACCAACATCACCGTGCGGGGGGTGAGCCCGCGCGCGTTCGAGGTGCGGAGCGGGATCAAGATCGCCCAGGGGCGGATGTTCACCCCTGGCCTCTACGAGGTCATCGTGGGGGAGAAGATCGCCAACCGTGTCCAGGGCCTCGACATCGGCGCCGGCGTCAAGCTGCAGAAGCACGAATGGACGGTGGTGGGCACCTTCACCTCGCAGGGCCGTCTCAAGCCGGGGACCGACGTGGCCACCCTCGACCGCTGGATCCGCTCCAACCCGCAGATGCAGCTCCAGGCGGTGTCGGAGCGGAAGTACTATGACGACCAGGCGGGGCCGCTGGCCAAGATCCTCCGCCAGCTCGCGACGTTCGTGGCCGTCATCATGGGGGTGGGCGCCGTCTTCGGGGCCATGAACACGATGTACGCGATCGTGGCCGCGCGCACTCGCGAGATCGGCACCTTGCGCGCCCTCGGCTTCTCGCGGCGCGCGATCCTGTTCTCCTTCGTGCTCGAATCGGTCACGCTCGCCCTGGCCGGCGGCGCCATCGGCTGCCTGCTCGCCTTCCCCATGAACGGTTATTCGACGGGCACGGGGCAGACGCAGAGCTTCAGCGAGATCGCCTTCGCGTTCCGGATCACGCCCGGGATCGTGATGACCGCCCTCGTGTTCGCGGTCGTGATGGGA
>QHVP01000098.1 GCA_003222295.1 Acidobacteriota bacterium
TTGGCCGGGATGCGCGACCGGCTGCGGGCATGCGTGGCTCTCAGCGCTTTCGTCCTCGATCTACGGCGGCGCACGCGCGAGGCGCAGGCCGCGCGCGCCTGATGGCCCGAAAGCCGGACCTCGCAGAAGTCGCCATGCGGCTCGTCCGCGTCCTGGGTGCGGACGAGTGCGTGCTGGTGGGCGGCCTGGCCGTCGGCGCGCACGGATACGTGCGCGCCACCGGCGATATCGACTTGATCGTCAAGGCAAGCCTGGAGAGCGTCCGCGCGCGGCTGAAGCGGAACGGCATCCCGGCGAGCCTCCATCGCGGCGATCCGACCGAAAGGGATTTCCCGTGCCTGAAGGGGACCTTGGCGGGCGTGCCCTTCGACATCATGCCGCCCTTGGTCCCTCTCGACTGGCAGCGGACCATCCGGGTGTCCATCCGCCCGGACGTGACGCTTCCGATCGTCGACCTGGAGGGTCTCATCCGACTCAAGCTGCGCGCGCAAGGCCCCAGGGACCTCCTCGATGTCGCCGCCCTCGTTCGGCGTCATCCCGAAGAGCTGCCGGCGGCACGGGAGATGAGCGAGGCCTACGGAGTGGCCGACCAGCTCGAGGTCTGGCTCAACGATCCGCGTCTCGAGGCGGAGGCGCCGGCGAGGCCAGCGAGGCGGCCCACGAGGAAGCGGGCGGCTCCACGCCGGGGCAAGCCGCCTGCGGGTTCGCGGTAACGCCGTGGTCGACCGTTAGGTCGCGCAGACGTTCCTCCAGCGACCGCTTCAACCGCTCGCGCGACAGCGGCCTGACCGCGTCTAAAGGTAGTCGTAGAGGGAACCCTGTTCGCCTCGCCAGACGCGGGTGAGCTTCCTCGTCGCCAGCCGCCTCCATTCCAGCTCCTCGAGATCCCCCTCGAGTGGCTGAATGAGGGCGTAGGGCTTGCCGTGATGAGTGACGACGATGGGCTCATCTGTCCTCCTGGCCCGGGCCAGATACTCGGACAGACCGTCTTTGAGCTCGGCTATGGTGGCGAAACGCATCCAGGATCCCTCAATGGACAGCAGGAAGTATTGCGACCAGCATCAGGCCCCGCTCAGCGCCGGCGCGAGCGGCCCCGGCACCCGGTCGAGCTGGCCCGCGTCGTCGATGGCCCGCCGGGTGTCGGTGAGGACGAGGATGGCCAGCCCCCCCACGAAGAGCACGATCAGGGAGAGCAGCGCCTCCCGATAAGAGTTGGTCGCGCCGACGACGGCGGCGAAAAGGAACGGGCCGATCCAGGAGGTGCCGCTGTTCGTGACCTCGTAGAGGCTGAAGAACGCGGCCTCGCGGCCGGGCGGGATCATGCAGGAGAAGAGCGAGCGCGACAGGGCCTGCGAGCCACCCAGCACCATCGCCATCACGGCGGCCGCGCCCGCGGCCTGGGCCGTGGTGTCGAGCACACCCCAGCAGTAGACGACCGCACCGCACCAGAGGATCAGCGAGAGGACGAGGGCGCGCTTGGCCCCGGTGCGCGCGGCGATCCGTTCGAACGCGATCGCGCCCACGAAGCCCACGAACTGGACCATCAGCATGACGCCGAGCAAGAAGGTCTGGTCGACGGGACGACCGCGGCCCACGAACAGCTCCTGGGCCAGGAACACGGAGGCCACCGCGCTCACGGTGTGCACCCCGTCGTTGAAAAGGAGATACGCGGCGAGGAATCGGCGTGTGTGACGCCGCCGGCCCAGCTCGCGGAGGGCATCTCCGAGATCGACGATGGCGGTGAGCAGAGGCGCGCGGCCGGACGGCGGGACCGCGGGCGCGCGCTGGCGCAGGCGGCGCAGGGCGATCAGCGAGAAACCGGCCCACCACAGCCCGGCCGACAACAGGCTGATGCGCACGCCGAACTCGGTCGAGAGGCCGAACCTCGTCCCTACGGCCATGAAGGCGAGGTTGGCCGCAAGTAGCAGTCCGCCGCCCAGGTAGCCGAGCGCGTAGCCGCGGCTCGACACGCGGTCCCTCCGATCCGGCGTCGCGATCTCCGGCAAGAATGAATTGTGCAGGACGCTCGTCGCGCCCAGGCTGAGGTTCGCGACCACGAACAGGAGTCCGCCCCACCGGAAGTCGAGCGGAGCGCCCACGAAGAACAGGAGGCACGTGCTCGCCGAACCCATCGCGGCGGTCAGGCCCAGCAGCCGCTTCTTCAGGCGGGAGCTGTCCGCGATGGCTCCGAGCACGGGCAACAGGAAAAGCTGCAGGAATACGGAAAGGGACACGCAGTAGAAGAAGAACCCCTTGGCGGTGACGCGGGACAGCATGGCCGTAGCGAACACCGGACCGTTTGCTCCGACGGCGCGCTGAGCGAGGCTGG
>QHVP01000099.1:0-4582 GCA_003222295.1 Acidobacteriota bacterium
CGTACAGCGCGCTGCCGCGGGGCAGGAACTGGCGCTCCGCGCCCGCGACGGCGAGGCGCACGACCTCCTCGTAACCCTGGGACACGTAGGGGCCTCGTCCGCCCAGCACGTGGGCGCGCGCGCGTTCGATCGCAGCCCGGGGCGCGGGATCCACGTCGCCCAGGCGCGCGGCCTGCTCGTCCCGGGGGAGACGCAGGAGGGTGCGCGCCGCCTCGTTGGCGGCCAGGATGCGGCCTCCGCCGTCGAAGACGACGACCGGATCGGGAAGGCTCTCGATGGCGGCGTGGGAGGCCTGCCGGGCCTGCACGACCGCACCCAGCGAGCTCTGCTCGAACTCGGCCAGGCGCTCGGCCATGGCGTTGAAGTCCGCGGCCAGGGCCGCGATCTCGTGCGTGCCCTCGACGCGGGCCCGCGCCGCGAAGTCCTTCTCCCCGATGCGGCGCACGGCGTGAGTCAGCACGTTGAGCGGCCGGAGCGCAAGCGTGATCGCGCGGCTGGTCGTGATCACGGCCAGCCCCAGGGCGATCACGGCCCCGGCCAGCGTGGCCATCTCGAGCCGGCGCGCCACCGCCTGTGCGTGCTCGCTCTTCCGCACCATCGCTGCCTGGTTCATGTCGAGCACGCGGTCGGCCGTCTCCTTGAGGCCGAGGAAACGAGGCTGCAGCTCGCGGAAGTACACGTCGGCTCCGCGCGGGGAAGGGTCGTCGGCGAAGGCGGCGATGCGGGCCTGGTAGTCCTCCCACCGCCGCCGCAGCTCGGCCGCCGCGTCCTTCTCTCCGGACTCGGTGATGTTGCCCTCCTCGACCCCCAGCTCGGATTCGAAGGCGCCGCGGTTGTGGGCGATCTGCGCGGCCGCCTTCTCCGGGTGGCCGGCCACGATGAACAGGACCGCGCTGTCGATCCGCTCCGCCGCCTCCTTCATGCGCTGGGCGGCGAGCACGCTGCGATAGTTGGCGGTGAGGATGTTCTGGGAGGCGGTGCCCAGCGAGCGCAGCGTCTGCAGGGCCAGCGCCCCCACCACGAGGACGGCCAGGACGAGCGGAAGCTGGGCCAGGAGCAGCCGGGCGCGGAGGGTCACGGCTCGCTATCATCCTCCTCTTCCGTGGAAACGACGTAGAGGTCGAACCCTTCCGCCTCCTCGACCATGCGGCTGACGAAGTCGCCCACCATCCGCTTCCAGCGGGGCCGGTGCGAGCGGCCGATCATGATGTAGGCGACGTTGTGCGAGCGCGCGAAGTCGAGCAACGCGACCACGGGGTCCCGGCCCTTGAGGCGCACAACTTCCGCTCCCATCTCCTTGGCCTTCTCGATGTTCTCGAGCAGGTGCCTCTGGGCGGCGGAGTCGATGCGGTCGGGAGACTCGGCCGGGGTCTCCACATAGACCACGAACCAGTCCGTGTTGAGGCGACCGGCGAAGCGCGACCCCCGGCGCAGCATCGCCGCCGCGCGGGGCGAGAACGACGACATGCACACCATGACGCGGCCGCTGACGTGGCGAGCCTTGGGCGTCCCCGTGGGCAGGGTCGGGGCCCTCTCCACCGACTCCGCCACCTCGCGCAGGGCCAGCTCGCGCAGCGAGCGCAGCTTCTCCGGGGTGAAGAAGTTCTCCAGGGCGCGCGGGACCTTGTCCGCGGCGTAGATCTTTCCCGACTTGAGGCGGTCGAGGAGGTCTTCGACGGAGAGGTCGAGGTTCACGACCTGGTCCGCCTTCTTGAGGAAGGTGTCGGGGACGGTCTCGCGCACCTTGACGTCGGTGACGCGCTCGATGAGGTCGTTGAGGCTCTCCAGGTGCTGCACGTTGAACGCGCAGATGACGTTGATACCCGCGCCCAGGATGGCCTCGATGTCCTCGTACCGTTTGCGGTGCGGTGAGCCGGGGGCGTTGGTGTGCGCCACCTCGTCCACGATCGCCACCTGCGGACGGCGGGCGAGCACGGCCTCGACGTCCATCTCCTCCACCGACACGCCACGGTACTCGATCCGGCGCCTTGGCACGACCTCCAGTCCGTCGATGAGGACCGCGGTCTCCGCGCGGCCGTGGGTCTCGATGAAGCCGAGCACGACGTCCACTCCCCGCTCCTTCAGCCCGTGCGCCTCGTGCAGCATGCGGTAGGTCTTGCCCACCCCCGCCGCGGAGCCGATGTAGACCTTGAGGCGTCCGCCCTTCGACAGCTCGACGAGCTCGAGGAAGTCCTCCGGCCGCGCGCGCGCCATGTCAGTAATGATGCGCCTGCTCGCGGGCCAGCATCACGCCGAGAATTCGCGCGATATCGGACAGGGTCTGCCGGGAAGCGGCGGTCGCGGGAGAGCCGTCGCCCCAGAGGTCGAGCCAGGCGACCTGCCGCTGGTGCGTCACGATCGCGATCCTCGCCCCGTCGGCAGGAAGTGACGGCGCCCGGCGCAGTTGGGACGCAGGCGCGCCGCGGGGAAGGAGGGTGTCGGTGTCCGCCCCGTGCGGTGGTATCGGCTCGAGACCGGCCTGATGCGGCGCCGAGGACACGACCCGGCCGCTGGGGTCACGCAGGACGAGGGCGCGTACGGGAAGCACCTGCCGCGCCCGCGCGAGCAGGCGAGCCAGCTCCGGCTCGACCGGCCCACCGGTCTCCAGCGCGCCGAGGGTCTGGTGGAGGAGCTGCGCATGCGCGCGCGACTCGCGCAGGGCCGCAATGCGCTGAGGTGACCCCAGCGAGGCCGCGACCAGGCCGCACAAGGTCAGTCCCGCGAACGCGATCAGGTCGTGGTTCTCCTGGATGCGCAGGCTGAGATAGGGCCGGGTGAGGAAGAAGTCCATGCTGAGGGCGGACACGAGCGCGGTGGCCACGCCTGCGCTGCGGCCGCCGAAAGCGGCCACGCACACCGTGAGCACGACGAAGGCGAACGACAGGTTCGACGCCGTCGTCGACTCGCGGAAAGGGATCAGGGCGATGCCGAGCACGACGGCCACGAGCGGGCCCGCGCCGAGGTAGACGAGCGAGTCATCGGTGGCCGGGGTTCGCGCCGCCGTGGGCACCGTCATCGTAGGGGTCGTCATCGACCCCCCGCGCCCGGTCCGAACCCGCGATCGAGGGCGAGGTTCAGGCGCAGCACGTTGACGGTCGGCTCCCCCAGGAATCCCAACGTTCTTCTCTCGACCGCCGCATCCACCAGCGACTGCACCTCGGCCGGCGCGCGCCCTCGGGCGCGGGCCACGCGCGGGACCTGCCATCGTGCGGCCTCCGGGCTGAGGTGGGGATCGAGCCCGCTGGCGGACGCCGTGACCAGCTCGGCGGGCACGGGACCCGTCGCCTCCGGATTTTCCCCCTGGAGGCGCTGCACGTCCGCCAACACGCGGTCACGCATCTTCTGCGAAGTCGGCCCCAGGTTCGAACCGCCGGAGCTCGCCGCGTCGTAACCGTTCCCGGCGGCGGACGGCCGCGGCTGGAAGTAGCGCGGGCGGGTGAAGGCCTGCGCGATGAGCTCGGAGCCGACGACGCGTCCCCCTGCGTCCCTCACGAGGCTGCCCGCCGCCTGCGCCGGGAACATCGCTTGCGCGACGGCGGTGACCACCAGCGGATACGCGAGCCCGGTGAGGACGAGGGTCACGACCGTCATGCGAAGCGCGATGAGGATCTCCCGCATCCAGCCCTCCTAGGTCAAGCCGACGAGGCTGAGCACCATGTCGACGGCCTTGATTCCCACGAACGGCACGATCACGCCGCCCCCGCCATAGATGAGGAGAGAGCGGCGCAAGAGGGCGTCTGCGCCCAGCGGCCGGTATTTCACCCCGCGCAGGGCCAGCGGGATGAGCACCACGATGATCAGCGCGTTGAAGATGACGGCGGACAGGATCGCGCTTTCCGGCGAAGTCAGGCGCATCACATTGAGAGGCGCGATCTCCGGGAAGGCGGCCACGAAGAGCGCGGGCAGGATCGCGAAGTACTTCGCGACGTCGTTGGCGATCGAGAACAGGAGCTTCGTCGGGTTCGAGTCGAGGTCCACCATGTTGCCCGCTTCCTTGGCCGCCTGCGTGCCGGTGTTCATGGCGATGGCGACGTCGGCCTGGGCCAGCGCGGGCGCGTCGTTGGTGCCGTCCCCGGTCATGGCCACCAGCTTGCCCTTGGCCTGCTCGGCGCGGATGAGGCGGAGCTTCTCCTCGGGGGTGGCCTCGGCCAGGAAGTCGTCCACTCCGGATTCCTCGGCGATGGCTTTCGCGGTGAGCGGGTTGTCGCCCGTGATCATGACCGTGCGCAGGCCCATGGCCCGGAAGCGGTCGAACCGCTCGCGCAGGCCGCCCTTGACCTTGTCCTTGAGGTGCACGATCCCGAGGACGCGCGCGCCGTCCGACACCGCGAGGGGGGTACCACCGGACTGCGAGATCGTGGTCACGACCTCGGCCAGCTCGGCCGGTAGCGAGGCGCCCAGGGCCTCGACGTGCCGCCGCACGGCGTCCGCGGCCCCCTTGCGCAAGATGCGTCCGTCGAGGTCGGCCCCGCTCATGCGCGTCTGGGCCGTGAAGGGAACGAAGTGGAGCGGCATCGTGTGCAGGTCGCGCACGCGCAGGGCATAGCGCTCCTTGGCCAGGACCACGATCGAGCGGCCCTCC
>QHVP01000099.1:4912-7755 GCA_003222295.1 Acidobacteriota bacterium
AGGAAGATGATCGTCATCCCGGACAACAGGACGTGCAGGGCGATCTCGTTCGGGGTCTTGAGCCTCTTGGCGCCTTCGACGAGCCCGATCATGCGATCGAGGAACGACTCGCCGGGGTTGGCGCTGATGCGCACCACGATGCGGTCGGACAGCACCTTGGTGCCTCCGGTGACCGCCGAGCGATCCCCGCCGCTCTCGCGGATGACGGGGGCGGACTCGCCCGTGATGGCGGACTCGTCGACGGAAGCGATGCCTTCCATGACCTCGCCGTCGCCGGGGATGATCTGCCCCGCCTCCACCACCACCGTGTTGCCCTTGCGGAGTTGAGAGGCCGGCACCTGCTCCTCGTGGTTGTTGCGGAGAAGGCGCGCCATCGTCTCCTTGCGCAGGCCGCGCAGGGCGGCGGCCTGGGCCTTGCCCCGTCCTTCCGCGAGCGCCTCCGCGAAATTCGCGAAGACGACCGTGAACCAGAGCCAGAGCGCGACGTTGAAGGTGAACCAGGCGGGCGCGGCTCCCGCGGGATGGGTCAGGAGGTCGCGAATCCAGAGGACCGTGGTGAGTACGCTGCCGACCTCGACCACGAGCATGACCGGATTGCGGGCCACGACCGCAGGTGAGAGCTTGAGCAGGCTTTCCTTGACCGCCTGGCGGACCAGGGGCCCGTGGAAGATCGAGACCGGTTGGGCCTGGACCATGGCTAGTAGACCTTGCCTGCCTGGGCGAGGAAGTGCTCGACGACGGGGCCGAGCGAGAGGACGGGGAAGAACGTGAGGGCGCCCCCGATCACGATGACGCCCACGAGGAGGCCGGCGAAGAGCGGGCCATTGGTGGGGAGCGTTCCCGGTCCGGGTGGCGCGACCTTCTTGCCCGCCAGCCCGCCAGCGAGGGCCAGCGCGGGCAGGATCATCCAGAACCGGCCCAGCCACATGTCGATTCCGAGGGTGGTGTTGTACCAGGGCGTGTTCGCGCTCAGACCGGCGAAGGCGGAGCCGTTGTTGCCGGCGGCGCTCGAGAAGGCGTACAGGATCTCGGTCAGGCCATGCGGTCCCGCGTTGCCCAGGGAAGAGAGGCCATACGGTGTCACCGCGGTCCAGGCCGTGGAGGCCAGGATGACCAACGGAAAGATGAGCGCATAGAGCATCGCGTACTTGACGTCGCGGGCTTCGATCTTCTTGCCCAGGTACTCCGGCGTCCGGCCGACCATGAGCCCCGCGATGAAGACGGACAGCACGGCCATCACGAGGATGCCGTAGAGGCCCGCGCCCACGCCTCCGAACACGACCTCGCCGAGCTGGATGTTGAAGAGCGGCACGAGGCCCCCGAGCGGCGTGAAGCTGTCGTGCCAGGAATTGACGGCGCCGCAGCTCGCGTCCGTCGTGACCGTCGCGTAGAGCGCGGAGTTCGCGATGCCGAACCGCGTCTCCTTGCCTTCCATGTTCCCGGCCTCGGCCACGGGCAGACCGCGCATCACCGGATTGCCCGCCGCCTCCGCCCCGTAGGCGACGGTGACGCCGGCCAGGAAGAGGAAGGCCATCGCGCCGAAAAGAGCCCAGCCCTGCCCCTGGTCGCGCGCCATGCGGCCGAAGGTGTAGGTGAGGCCCGCGGGAATCAGGAAGATCAGGAACATGGAAAGGAAGTTGGTCAGCGCGTTCGGGCTCTCGAACGGATGCGCAGCATTCGCGTTGAAGAACCCGCCGCCATTGGTCCCGAGCTGCTTGATGGCCTCCTGCGACGCCACCGGACCCATCGCGATCACCTGCGTCGCGCCTTCGACGGTCGTGACCTCCTGGTACGGAGACAGGTTCTGCAGCACGCCCTGTGACACGAAGACCAGGGCGAAAGCGAAGGAGAGCGGGAGCAGTACGTAGACGGTCGCCCGCGTGAGGTCGACCCAGAAGCTGCCGATCGTCCCTTCGCGCGTGCCCTCGCCGCGTCGCGTGAGTCCGCGCGCCAGCGCGATGGCGATGGCGATGCCGGCCGCCGCCGAGACGAAGTTGTGCCAGGCGAGGCCGGCCATCTGCGTCAGGTCGCTCATCGTGGCTTCGCCCGTGTAACCCTGCCAGTTCGTATTGGTCGTGAAGCTGATGGCGGTGTTGAACGCGGACGCGGCCTCGACTCCGGCCATCTTCTGCGGGTTGAAGGGGAGGACGCCCTGCAGCCGCTGGATCCCGTAGGTCACGAGCGCCGACATCAGGCTGAAGGCGAGAACGGCCAGGCCGTAGTTCGTCCATCGCTGCTCGGCGCCGTCGACGCCGGCGGCGCGTAGGACGAGGCGCTCCAACCACCCGAGTGGCCGCGACAGGAAGTGGCGCTCGCCTTCCATGACCCGGTGCAGGAAGGCGCCCATGGGCGCGGTGCAGACGAGGACCACCGCGAAGAAGAAGACGATCTGGACCCAGCCGTTGGCGGTCATTCATCGACCCCCCACCCTATCCCTCCCCACGTAGGGGGAGGGGAATGCTGTTCCTCGGATTGCGCCGCGCATTAGAACCGCTCCGGTCTCAGCAGCGCGTAGAGGAGGTATGCGAGGAGCAGCAGCGACAGCACGATACCGATGATGTATTCGAGGCTCATCGCGCGCTCAGAGCCGCTCCAGGCCGCGGACGTAGAGCCAGGAGAGGGCGAACAGCAGCAGGGTCAGACCGACGTACGCGATGTCCTTCATCTCTCATCCCACGAGGGGAGTGCGGGCCGCCCGAGGGCGGAAGGGAAGGACGCGCCCGACTCGTCGTGGGGCCGCTGGGGATGGCAGCCGGCGGGTCAACCACAGGAGCCACGCGGTGAACAGCGCGGTGACGGGCAGCGCGATGCCCTGAACGACCCACGGTGATGCGACGCTGCGT
>QHVP01000100.1:0-2939 GCA_003222295.1 Acidobacteriota bacterium
ATCCATGGTCGCGGTCTGTCCGTTCGCGCCCGCGAGCTGGAGCAGGTTCACCTCGCGCACGCCGCCCGCCGCGTTGTAGCGGAAGATCCCCTGCTGGGCGGACGGGCTCAGGATGATGCGCTGGCGGCTCACGTCCGCCGGCTGCCGCACCTCCTCGTAGTTCACGAAGAAGAACGCCTTGTTGCGCCCGTCGAAGAGGCCGGGGATGCGGATGGGACCGCCGAAGCGCACCCCGTAGTTGTCGAACTTGAGCTTGGCGCGCGGAGCCTTGCCCGTCGCGGGGTCGGGCGGGAGGTCGCGGTTGTTGAACCAGGTGTTCGCGTTGAGGGAGTCGCGGCGGAAGTACTCGTACACGCTGCCGTGGTAGTCGTTGGTGCCTTGCCGGCTGACGAACCGGATCTGGATCGCGCCCTGGCCGGAGGTCTCGGCTCCCCCGCCCGCCGTGGTCATCGTCACCTCTTCGACCGCGTCCAGGCGCGGGCTCAGGCGGGCGAAGAAGCCGTCCGTGGTCTTGAGGTAGTTGTCCTGGACGCTCATGCCGTCGATCGTGATGTTGATCGCGCTCTGGTCGAGGCCGCTGACGATGGAGTCGCGCGCCCCGCCCGGCGTCGACACTCCAGGCATGCCGGCCAGGAAGTCGAGCGCGTTGCGCGACTGCACGGGCAGGTTGTTGATCTGCTGGACCTCGACCGTCTGCGAGATGGACGTGGACTGGGTCTGCACCAGCGGCGCGCCGGTGGCCTCCACCGTGACCGTCTCTTCCAGGCCGCCGACCTCGAGAGTCGCGCGCAGAGAGGCGGGAGTGGCGGCGAGGATCTTGAAGCCCTTGGTGACCGATTGCTTGAACCCCGACAGCGAGACCGTGATGGTGTACGTGCCCGCCTGGAGCGCCGGCACGGCAAAGGTCCCCTTGTCGCCGCTGACGGCCTGATACGTCGCGCCCGTGCCCTCGTTCTTCACGACGACATTGGCGCCGGGGACGGGGGCGCCGGAGGCGTCGGCGACCGTTCCGGTGAGGGGAGCGCTCGTGTTGCCGCCCTGTGCGTAGGCGAGCGTGGCGCCCATGCCGATCAGGAGCCAGGACAGGGCGAGTCCAAGGAACCGGTGCCTCATACACTCCTCCCGTTCATTTCCTGGAGTCGAAGACTCTCAGTACCACTTTGGGGAGGAGCCCGAAATATATGTAGCGACCCTTCCCCTACGTCAACAGGCCGGCAACCGTATGAGGATCAGATTGGCGCGATGATGCAATGGCCGTCAGGCGCCGGTCAAGGGCTTGAACGTCGAATTCGTGTCATGACGGGGCTCTGTCATGACTGGGGCGTACGGTCGGCCCAGGCGCGAATCCGCTCCGCCGTCGTGCGGCCCACGGCGCTGGCCAGCTCCTCGACGCTCGCGCCGCGCACCCCGCGCAGGGACCCGAAGCGCGAGAGCAGCTTCCGCCGCTTGATCGGCCCGATGCCGGGGATGTCGTCCAGCTCCGAGCGCAGGGTGCGCTTGGAGCGCGTCTGGCGATGGAAGCCGATCGCGAACCGGTGGGCCTCGTCGCGGACGCGCTGGACGAACTGGAGCACGGGAGACGACCGCGGGAGGGCCACCGGCTCGTCCCGGCCGGGCACGAAGATCAGCTCCTCGCGCTTGGCCAGGCTGGCCACGGGCTGATCGCCGAGCCCCAGCTCGCCCAGGGCCTCCGTGGCCGCGGAGAGCTGTCCCCTGCCGCCGTCGATCAGCACGAGGTCGGGCAGCTCCTTGCCTTCCTCGAGCAGCCTCCGGTAGCGGCGCCCCACCACTTCGCGCATGGAGGCGAAATCGTCGGGCACGTCGCCGATGCCGCGCACGCGGAACTTCCGGTAGTCCGATTTCCGGGCCTGCCCGTCCTCGAACGCGACCATGGAGGCGACCACGTCCGAGCCCTGGATGTTCGAGATGTCGAAGCACTCGATGCGCCGCGGCTCGACCTCCAGCTGCAGCAGGTCCTGCAGCCCGCGCAGGATCTCCTGCGACTGCGTGCGCGGATGCCGCCACTCGAGGTCGAAGGCGAGGCGGGCGTTGCGCAGGACCAGCTCGAGCAGGCGCACCTTCTCGCCGCGTTGGGGGACGCGGATGCGCACCTGATTCCCCCGGCGGCCGCTCAGCCACTCCTCGAGCAGCCCGCGGTCGGGGATCTCGACCGGGACCAGCAGCTCACGGGGCACGTAGCGCTGGCCGTCCGCGTAGTACTGCTGGATCGCGGAGGAGAGGAACCGCTCCGGCTCCGGCACGCGGTGGACGAGATAGCCCTCGCGTCCCACCACCTTGCCGTCGCGCACGGAGAAGACCTGGAGGGCGGCGCGGTCCCATTCCACGTGGGCCCCGAAGAGGTCGCGCTCGTCGATGTCGGTGGTGGTGATCTTCTGCGGCGCCTCCAGCCGGTCCAGGGCGCGGACGTGGTCGCGCAAGGTCGCCGCCTCCTCGAAGCGCGAGTCCTCCGCCGCCGCGTCCACCTGGGCGCGCAGGCTCTTCACCACCTCGTCCGTGCGCCCTTCCAGGAAGAGACGCGCGTCCCGGGCCGCCTGCTGATAGCGGTCCAGGGAGCAGACCTCGGCCACGCAGGGGGCGAGGCAGCGCTTGATCTGGTACTGGAGGCAGGGCCGCGGGC
The DNA here is from genome assembly GCA_003222295.1 of Acidobacteriota bacterium. Lineage (GTDB taxonomy): Bacteria > Acidobacteriota > Vicinamibacteria > Fen-336 > Fen-336 > AA29. The sequence goes on from QHVP01000100.1 coordinate 2,639, forward strand.
GCCGTCCGTTGAGCGTCTCCTTGCACGACCGGATGCCGAAGATGCGATGCACCATGGACGCCGTGCGCCGCCCCAGCTTGGCCGGGATGTAGGGCCCCCCGTAGGCATTCCCGTCCTCGGCCACGCGCCGGACGACGTAGATCCGCGGGTACTCCTCGTCCAGGGTCAGCTTGAGGTAGGGATGGTTCTTGTCGTCGCGGAGGAGGATGTTGAAGCGCGGCTGGTGGCGCTTGATGAAGTTGTTCTCGAGGGCGAGCGCTTCCATCTCCGTGTCCGTGACCACGAGGTCGAGATCGGAGAT
>QHVP01000100.1:2944-5171 GCA_003222295.1 Acidobacteriota bacterium
CCTGGAAGTACGAGCGCACGCGGTCGCGCAGCACACGGGCCTTGCCGACGTAGAGGACGTGCCCCTCCCCGTCCTTGAACATGTACACGCCGGGACGGACCGGCAGTGTCTCGAGCTTCTCGGTCAGGCCCATGCAGGTGCGTCCCCGCTCCGCGCGCGCAACAGATGATTATACGATCGGTCGCACATGCTGACCGAACGCATCGGTGACGCCTTCACCCGTCCGGTGGAGCGCCTCGTCCGCCGGCGCCTTCCTGGACTCGACGATGGACCGCTATTCGGACATGCTCCTCTACATGGGGCTGCTGCTTCTCCACGCGCGCCTCCAGCGGACGGGCTGGGCCCGCGTGCCCGAGAAGGCCGGACCGTGATCTTCGACGAGCGCGCGGATGCCCTGCGGTTGCGGCTCCTGAAACCGTGGAGCTTCAAGGCCTACCTCTGGCGCAAGCTGCCCCTCGCCGCCTGCGCCGGCCTGAGCCTCCGGCAGCTCGACGAGAGCGGGTGCACGGTGGGCCTTCCCGGCGGATGGCGGACGCAGAACCCGTTCCGCTCGACCTACTTCGCCGCCCAGGCCATGGCCGCGGAGATGTCCACGGGCGCGCCGGCCCTGATCCTGGTGCAGGCGGCGCCGGCGTCGATCGCGATGATCCTGCGCGGCATCGACGCCGTCTTCACCAAGCGGATCCAGGGCCCGTCGCTCTTCACCTTCGACGACCTGGCCGGCATGCAGGCCGCGATCGCGCGCGCCGCGGCCAGCGGCGAGAGCGAGAGCTACACCGGGCGCTCGGTGGGACGCGGCCCCGACGGCGCGCCGGCCGCGGAGTTCCGCGTGAGCTGGTCGTTCAAGCGCCGGTCGTGACCCCGTCGGATGCGGTGGTCGGCTTCGTCGTCGCGGGCGGGCACAGCCGGCGGATGGGGCGGGACAAGGCGCTCCTGCCGTGGGACGGGGGAACGCTTCTCGATCACGCGATCACCCGCCTGGGCTCGGTGTGCCGCGAGGTATGCGTGCTCAGCGGACACGAGCTCCGCTACGCGGATCGCGGGCGCCCCGTCCACGTGGACGCGATCGCGGACGGTGGACCGCTCGCGGGTCTTGCCACCGCGCTGTCCGTCGCGTCCCCTCGCCCTGTCCTGCTTCTCGGGGTCGACATGCCCTTCGTGCCGGAGACGCTGCTGGCGCACGTGCGCGACGCGCTGGCCGGCTGGGACGCGGCGGTCCCGGCGGTCGCCGAGGGAGCCGAGCCTCTCTGCGCCGCCTACGCGGCCGCCTGCTCCGCGCCCGTGCGGGAGGCGCTCGCGTCGGGAGAGCGCAAGATGACGTCGTTCTGGCCGCGCGTGCGCGTCCGGGTCCTGACCGACGCGGACCTTGCGCGCTTCGGCCCCGGAGCGCGGCTGTTCCGGAACCTCAACGACCCGCACGAATACGCCGCCGCGCGCCGGGATGATCCCTGACCGTGGCCCGCCGCACCTTCTCCCTTCATACCGTCTCCGGGCTGATCGCCTGCGGCCTCGTCGCGGGGGCGCTGCTGGCGGTGGTCGTGATCGGATGGCGGCTCGCGCTTCTGGCCCGCGGCGCGATCGAGGTGATGCCGGACGAGCCCGAGGCCAGCTCCGCCGCCGGGGAGCCGCAGCCCGACCTGCGCGAGCGGAGCCTGCTCATCCCCGTCCAGGGCGTGGCCCCCGCCGCCCTGACCGACAACTTCAACGACGCGCGCGCGGGGGGGCTGCGCGTGCACCACGCGCTCGACATCATGGCCGCGCGCGGGACGCCGGTGCTGGCGGTGGAGGACGGCCGCATCGTCCGCCTGCATCACGGCGGCGCGGGCGGGATCACCGTCTACCAGCTCGACGCGGCGGGACGGTACGGCTACTACTACGCCCACCTCGAGCGGTACGCGGACGGGCTGGCGGAAGGCCAGAAAGTCACGCGCGGGGACCTGCTCGGATACGTGGGGACCACCGGCAATGCGCCGCCGAAGGCGCCCCACTTGCACTTCGCGATCTACGAAGTGGCGGACCCGAAGCGGCCGTGGCGCGGCCGGCCCATCGATCCGTTTCCGCTCTGGCGCTGACTCACCGGCGCTTCTCCGATTTCGCGCGCGTCGCCCTCGCGCGCTCGGCCGCTTCCTTCGCGAGGAACTTGGAGATGCGCGCGATCAACCTCACGGGGACGGGCTGAGAGAGGGGAAAGCGGATCGTACTCTTGTCGACCTCGTACGGCGCCAGG
>QHVP01000100.1:5197-5535 GCA_003222295.1 Acidobacteriota bacterium
ACCGCCGTGCAGTCTGTAGGTGGGGATCTGGTAACTGATCGCTTCCTCAGCGCCGGGAAGGGCCTTGCGGATGGCGCTGCGGACCCGCTGCAGAGTTGCCTGTACGCCTTCGGGGTGCGTTGCGATGTACTCGTCTACGGACTTGAAGCGGCTCATTGAGCGACGGGCCACACCGTGAAATCCCGGAGTGACCGGCGCTGCAGGCCATCGCCCATCTGACGCAGTGCCTCCTGGAGTTCGAGGAGATGCGCGCGGCCGAGCTCGAGCGAATGCTCGTCCGGCTGGAACGCCGTACCCTCCGGGTAGTCCACGTACGGTGTCCGGGTGTTCTCGACGTG
>QHVP01000606.1 GCA_003222295.1 Acidobacteriota bacterium
CCACGCGCATGCGGCGCTCCAGCTCCTTCACCACCTCCGGCTTGGCTTCTACGACCAGGAGCACGTAGTACCCCTCGCGGTGCTTCTTGACGTCGTAGGCGAGGCGCTTCTTGCCCCACTTCTCGACCTTCTGCGTCTTGGCGCCTTCCTTCTCCGCGTAACCCTGGACGGTCTCCGTCAGCTTGTCCACGTCGGGCTCCGACAGGTTGGGGTCGGCGATGAACAACACTTCGTAGGTTCGATCGCTCACGTCGCTGATCCTCCTTATGGATCTAAAGCCCCGGTCGGGCCCGAAGGGCACCTAATGGGAGCAAGGAGTGTGTGTAGACGACCGCTTATCATAGCGCATTCGGTCGCGAGGATCGATCTCGGCGTCTGGCCGTCGAAGAGGTCGCGTGCATCGCCCTGAGCGGGGCCTCTGTCGCTGCAGGCCATTTCGGGATGAGGCGCGACAGCGGAGCGAGCGCGCGCGCGAGCGTCCCCGCGAGGGCGATCACGCGGCCTCGTGCCGGATCGGGCGCCGAGATCGCCGCCGCTACACCCGCGGGCCGTTGAAATGCAGGTGACCGCGTCCGCGCCCAGGCCCACGACTTCCTGCACCACGAGCACGTCCTCGGGCGGGAACTCGGCCAGCACGTAGCCGGCGAGGTCCTCCGGCAGGTCGCCCTTGCGAACCCCCAACCGGAGGCGCACGAACTCGTCGGTGCCCAGGACGTCGATGAGCGAGCGGAGCCCGTTCTGGCCCCCGTGCGTCCCCCGCTCGCGCACGCGCAGCGTGCCCAGCTCGAGGGCGACGTCGTCCACGACGGCCACCAGGTCGGCGGGGGTTCCGCCCGTCGCCTCGAGCAGGCGGGCCACCGCGATGCCGCTGCGGTTCATGAAGGTGAGCGGCTTGGCGAGGCGGACCTCCTCGCCGCCGACCGCCGCCTCCGTGACGAGCGCGTCGGCTTCTTCCCGCCAGCGCGTCACGCCGGCGCGGGCGGCGAGCGCGTCCACCACCATGAAGCCGGCGTTGTGGCGGGTCCGGCGGTAGCGCTCCCCCGGGTTCCCCAGACCCACCACCAGGCGCATGGCGCGCCTGACGCCTGTGTCGTCGGCTACTTCTTCTCCTTCTTCTCGGCCTTCTTCTCGGGCTTCTCGGCCGCCTTGGGCTCCTCGGCCACCTCGCCCTCCACCGGCGCCTTGCCCTTCTTGATGACCTCGGGCTCCGCCACCGCACCCTCCACCGCGGGCGCCGCCTCCGCCACCGGAGCGACCTCCTCGGCTCGCGGCGCGACCACGTACGCGATCACGATGTCGGATTCGGTGAGGATGGTGACCTTGTCCGGCGCCTCGATGTCGGCCACGCGCACGTGCTTGCCGATCTCGAGGTTGCTGATGTCGACGGTGATCTTCTCCGGGATGTCCGCGGGAAGGCATTCGACTTCCAGCTCGCGCGTGACCCAGTCCACGATGCCGCCCTGCACCTTCACGCCCACCGGCGTCCCCACCAGCTCGACGTGCACGTTGACCTGCAGCGCCTTGTCCAGGGCGACCTCGTAGAAGTCGGCGTGCAGGAGGTGGCCCTTGAGCGGCTCGAGCTGGAACTCCTTGAGGATCACCTTGCGCCGCGATCCGTCGAGCTCGAGGTCGAACAGCGTGTTCTCGCCCGTCTTGCTGCGCAGGATGGATCCGATCTCCTTCGGGGAGACGGACACCGGCACGGGCTTCTTGGCCGCGCCGTAGAGCACGCCCGGGATGAGCCCCTGGACGCGCAGCCGGCGGTTGACGTTCTTGCCGGTCTCGGCGCGATTCGTTGCGGCTACGACGATGTCAGGCATAGGACTTTTGCTCCGTTCGGTCGGCCAGGGCGGTGCTGGCAAAACTCCTAATTGTAGCGCTAAACGAAGAGGCTCGTAACGGAAGCCTCTTCGTGGATGTTGCGGATGGCCTTGCCCATCAGCTCGGCGATGGACAGGACGACCATCTTGGGCGACCGCCGCTTCTCGTCGCTCAGCGGAATCGAATCCGTCACGATCAGCTTGCTGAGCGGGCTCTCCTCGATGCGCTCCAGGGCCTTGCCGGACAGGACGGCGTGCGACGCGGAGGCCAGGACCTCGCGCGCGCCCGCTTCCGTGAGCGCGTGCGCGACCTTGGCCAGGGTACCGCCGGTGTCCACCATGTCGTCCACCACGAGGGCGGTGCGCCCGTCCACCTCTCCGACGACGTTGTGCACCTCGGCGACGTTGGGGCTCTCGCGCCGCTTGTCCACGATGGCCAGGGTGGCCTCCAGCCGCTTGGCGTAGGCGCGCGCGCGCTCCACGCCGCCGGCATCGGGCGACACCACCGTCAGCCGCGGCAGCTTGAGCCGCGAGATGTAGTCGATGATGACGGGCGCGGCGAAGAGGTGGTCGACGGGCGTATTGAAGAAGCCCTGGATCTGGGCGGAATGCAGGTCCATCGTGAGCACGCGGTCGGTGCCCGCGCTGGAGAGCAGGTCCGCCACCAGCTTGGC
>QHVP01000605.1 GCA_003222295.1 Acidobacteriota bacterium
TGCCGCCGTACTTCTCGTAGAACGCGTGCGTCTTCTTCAGGTGCTCGGGGTTCAAGAAGCGCGATTTCGGGTAGTGGAAGACCTTCGGTCCCAGCCGCGCCCCGATCGCATAGTTGACGGTGTCCCCCAGGATGGCCGCCGCGCCGAGAAGGAAGAAGAGCGGCCAGAAGCGGAGGATGCCGAGCCCGGCGAAGCTGCCCGCGGCGAAGAGGAGCGAGTCGCCGGGCAAGAGCGGGGTGACGACCAGTCCCGTCTCCAGGAAGACGATCAGGAAGAGCAGGGCATAGGTGGAGGTGCCGTAGCGCTGGATGACCTCGGCCAGGTGTTGATCGAGATGAAGGAAGAAGTCGACGAACCAGTGGATGAGATCCATGTCCTCCCCGTGAAGCCCTGACCGCGACGCGCCAAGCTTTGTATCTTACCAATTGGCCGCGGGTATCATGGCGCCTGCGCGGCGCGGGGCCGCATGGAGGGCGTCGTGGGTGAAGCCGGCCCCAGGATCCTGGGGCGCTACGAGATCCAGGAAGAGATCGGACGCGGGATGATGGGCGTCGTCTATCGCGCCCGCGACCCCGCGCTGGGCCGCACCGTCGCCCTCAAGACGGTGAGCCTCCTGCTCGCGGTGCCCGACGAGGACCGCGCCGGGTTCGAGCAGCGCTTCCTCAACGAGGCGCGCGTCGCCGCCGGCCTCAACCATCCCGGCATCGTCGTGGTGCACGACGTCGGCCGCGACCCGGGCAGCGCCAGCCTGTACATCGCGCTCGAGTACCTGGAGGGCGAGACCCTGGCCGAGCGCGTGAAGCGCGACGGGCGTCTCGATTGGCGGGAGGCCCTGCGCCTGACCGCGAAGGTGGCCGACGCGCTCCACCATGCCCACGAGCGGCACATCGTCCATCGCGACGTGAAGCCCGCCAACATCATGCTGCTCCCCAGCGGACAGCCCAAGCTCATGGACTTCGGCATCGCGAAGATCCCGGCTTCGCAGCTCACGAACGCGGGCGAGTTCTTCGGGACTCCGTCCTACATGTCGCCGGAGCAGGCCACCGGCGAGCCCCTCGATGCGCGCAGCGACGTGTTCTCCCTCGGGGCCGTGCTGTACCTGCTGCTGACGGGCACGCGCGCCTTCGACGCACCCTCGGTGCCGGGCATCCTCGCCCGCGTGGCCAAGAAGGATCCGCCTCCGCCGTCGAAGCTGATCCCGGGCCTGCCCGCGATCGTCGATTACATCGTGGCGCGCGCGCTGGCCAAGGATTCCGGCCGGCGCTACGCCACCGCGCACATGCTGGCCGAGGACATCCAGGACGTCCTCGCGGAGCGCACGCCGCGGCATCGCGCGAGCTGGACGCCGCCTGCGCCGGCCGACGAGACCATGCGCTCGATCCCCGCCGGCCGCGGAGCGGCGGCGGCCGCCGCGACCACGCGCCCGCCGGAGCCTCCGACCGCGGATCTCCGAAGGGACCCGAGCCTCATCCTCCGGCTCGCGGAGCGCGTCGGTTACCGCGGCGTCCTCGTCCTGGTGGCGCTGGTGGCGGTGGGACTCGCGCTCCCCCTGGCCGGACGCCGGGCCGCCCAGTCGTTCCCGATTCCCCTCCCTTCGCTGCTCACGACGGCGGAGCCGGGGCACCTCGAGATCGATTTCGAGCACCCGTTGCGCAGCGGCACCCTGCGCGTCTACGTGGACGACGCGCAGGTGCTGGAGGAGGCGCTCTCCGGCAAGGTGACGAAGAAGATCCTGAGCTTCCGCCTGCGCAGGGGGTCGACGAACCAGACGCTCGATGTCGCGCCGGGGGAGCACGTCATCCGGGTCGAGGTGGACAGCACGGGATACGACGCGTCGCGCCGGATCCGCGGGACCTTCAAGAGTGGCGAGACGCGGCGTCTCGAGGCCACCGTGGACGGTCTCCTCAAGAAGGAGCTGACCCTCATATGGGGGGGCTAGTCCCGGCGGCGGCGCTGATCGAGGTGACCAAGCAGTTCCCGGGCGCGGTGGCTGCCCTCGATCGGATCTCGCTTTCCGTCCTCGAGGGCGAGATGCTCGTCCTCCTCGGCACCAGCGGCTCGGGCAAGACCACGGCGCTCAAGACGATCAATCGGCTGGTGCGGGCCGACCGCGGACAGGTGACTGTGCTCGGACGCGACGTGGAGAGCTGGGATCCCATCGTCCTGCGCCGCTCGATCGGCTACGTGATCCAGGAGGCCGGCCTCCTCCCCCACCTGACCGTGGCCGAGAACGTCGGCATCGTGCCCCGCCTGCTCGGATGGGATCCGTCCCGGCGCCAGGCGCGCACGCGCGCCCTGCTGGAGCTGGTCGGTCTGGACCCCGATCGCTTCGCGGCCGCGCTTCCCCGGCAGCTCTCGGGCGGCGAGCGCCAGCGCGCGGGGCTGGCGCGCGCCCTGGCCGCGGATCCTCCCCTCCTGCTGATGGACGAGCCGTTCGGCGCGCTCGACCCCCTGACGCGTCGCCGGTTGCAGGACGAGTTCAAGGCCCTGCAGCAGCGGCTGGGCAAGACCGTCGTCCTGGTCACGCACGACGTCCCGGAAGCGCTACGCCTGGGCGACCGCGTGGCGGTGATGCATGCGGGCCGGGTGGTGCAGGAGGGACCGGCGGCGGAGATCCGCGCGCAGCCGCAGGCGGGGTTCGTGCGCGACTTCCTCGCCGCCGCGCTGCCGTGAGCTTCCTCGTCGAGCGCCGCTCCGAGCTTTTCGGCCTCATCGTCCAGCACCTGATCCTGGTGCTGCTCTCGACCGCGATCGCGGTGGCCATCGGCGTCCCCCTCGGCATCCTGCTGACCAGGAAGAAGCACCTCGCCCGGCCCGTGCTGGCCGCGGCGGGCGTGCTGCAGACGATCCCGAGCCTCGCCCTGTTCGGTTTCCTGATCCCCCTGCCGCTCGTCGGGGGGATCGGCGCCCGCACCGCGATCGTCGCCCTCGTGCTGTACGCGCTGCTGCCGATCGTCCGCAACACCTACACCGGCATCCTGCAGGTGGACCCGGCCGTCGCGGAAGCCGCCACCGGACTCGGGATGACGGACGACGAGCGGCTGCGGCTGGTCGAGCTGCCGCTGGCCCTGCCCGTCGTCCTGGCCGGCGTGCGCATCGCGGCCGTGGTCTCCGTCGGCACCGCCACCATCGCGGCCGCGGTGGGAGCGGGCGGCCTCGGCACCTACGTGTTCCGCGGGATCGCCACCGTGGACACGCGCCTCATCCTGGCCGGCGCGGTGCCGGCGGCGGCCCTCGCCCTGGCCGTGGACGCCCTCCTCGCGCGCGTGGAGCGCAGCCGCCGTCCCGCGCGCGCCGCGGGCGCGCTGGCCGCCGTCGTCGTCGCCAGCCTCGTCCTGCTGGCCTTCTCGGCACGTGCGCGCTCCGGCCAGACCCAGGTGGTCGTCGGCTCGAAGAACTTCACCGAGCAGGTCGTGCTCGGGGAGATCCTCGCCGCCGTGCTGGAGGACCGCGGCTTCCGCGTCGACCGCCGGCTGAACCTCGGGGGGACGACGCTATGCCACGAGGCCGTGCGCTCCGGCCGCATCGACGTCTACGTCGAGTACACCGGCACCGCGTTGACGGAGATCCTGGGCCGGCCCGCGCGCAGCGATCGTGAGGGAGTGCTGGGCGACGTGCGCGCCGGCTACGCGCCCCTGGGGTTGACCGTCGGTGCCCCGCTCGGGTTCAACAACACGTTCGCGCTGGTGATGCGGCCCGACACCTCACGCCGCCTCGGCATCCGGCGCCTGTCCGACCTCGCTCCGCACGCGGCCACCTTGAGAGTCGGGCTCTTCGGGGAGTTCGTCGAGCGTGCCGACGGCCTGCCCGGGCTGATGGCCGCCTATGGCTTCCGCCTCGCCGTCCCGCCCACGGAGATGGACCTGGGCCTCCTGTACCCCGCGCTGCTGGCGGACCGTGTCGACGTCGTCGTCGGCAGCGCCACCGACGGCCTCATCGCCGCCCACGGTCTCGTCGTCCTCGAGGACGATCGCCACTACTTCCCGCCCTACGACGCCGTGCCCATCGCCAACACGGCCAGCCTCGCCGCTCATCCGGGGATCGAATCGGCGCTGGCCGCGCTCGGAGGCCGCCTCGACGAGGCGACGATGCGCCGCCTGAACCTGGCCGTCGACGGGGCGCGTCGCTCCCCCGCCGCCGTGGCCCGCGAGTTCCTGCGCTCGTCCGGGTTGTCCGCGCGCTGAGCGGCGCTCAGAAACGTCCACCTGCGGTAGTCTTCGAAAGGTGCAATCCCTTCTCGCCCGCGTCGGCCTCCATCGGCCGGAGCTCCTCTTCGGGGCCCTCGCCGGCCGCCTCGGCGTCAAGCGCACCCTGTTCATCCCAGTCGCGGTCTACGTCGTCGTCGCCGTGCTCGGCTACCGGATGAAGACGGCGGCCGACTTCTTCGTCCTGGGCGGTGGCCTGCTCGCGTTCGTGAACGTGGACGAAGGCCGCCGCCATGCGCGCGCGGCGGAGGCGGCCCTGGGCGCCGCGCGCTGAGACGTGGCCCGCGCGCGCCTCCGCCGCCTGCTCGACGTGCTGGCCTTCCGTCTGGCCCGTCTCCTGCTCGGCGTCTTCTTCCGCGACGTCGAGGTGGTCGGGAGGGAGCGCGTGCCCCGCGGCGCCCCCCTCCTGATCATCGCGAACCACGTCAACAACCTCATCGACCCCATGCTGATCCTGGGCTACGCGGGCGTGAGGCCACGTTTCCTGGCCAAGAGCACGCTGTGGAAGCACCCGATCGTGGCCCCGGCCGTGATCCTCCTCGGGGCGCTGCCCGTCTACCGGCGGCGTGACGGCGCGCCGGTGGCGCGCAACTTCGAGACCTTCGCGCGCTGCCGCCTCGCGCTCGCCGAGGGCGAGACGATCGCGATCTTCCCCGAGGGCTACAGCCACAACGAGCCGGGAGCGGTGCCGCTCAAGACGGGGGCGGCGCGCATCGCGCTGGAGGCGGGAGCGCACGGGGCGCCCGGCCTGCGCGTGGTGCCGATCGGCCTCGTCTACGAGGACAAGGAACGCTTCCGCTCCCGCGTGCTGGTCCAGGTCGGCGAGCCCATCGACCCCGCGGAGGAGCAGGCGGAGTACGAGAGCGCCCCCCGCGCCGCCGTGCAGGCGCTCACCGCGCGCATCGCCGCCGGCCTGGAGTCGGTGACCGCGCCCTTCGCCTCCTGGGAAGAGGCGCGCCTCATCGATCGGGCCGTGGACCTCGCGGTGGAGGCCGATCCCGTCGCGCTGCCCCTGTCGGAGCGCTGGTCGCTCTGGCGCGCGTTCAGCGGGCGCTACGCCGCCCTCGAGAAATCCGACCCCGAACGCGCGCAGCGGCTGGTGACCGCGCTGCGCAGCTACGACGAGGTCCGCCGCCGCCTCGGCTTGCGCGAGAGCGACCTGGCCGCCTGGCCGGAGCGCGGCGGGCGCGCGCGCGTGCGCGACGCGTTCGAGCGGCTGGCCATGGCGCCGGGCGCTGTCCTCAACTGGCTGCCGTACAAGCTGCCCACCTGGATCGCCGATCGGGTCACCCGCACCCCGGACGAGCCCGCCAGCTACAAAGTCATGGGCGCGCTGTTGTTCTTCCCGATCTGGTGGGCGCTGGAGGCGGCGGCGGCCTGGGCGGTGGGCGGTCCCCTGGCCGCGCTCGCCCTGCTCGCGGCGGCACCGGTGACCGGGCTCGTCTTCCTGCGCATCCACGACCGTCAGCGCCTGCGGCCGCTCCCGGTCGGAGCGAGCTTCGCGGAGCGCGCCGCCCTGCGCGACCGCCGAGCGGCGCTCCGCCGTCAGATCCGCGCCGTCGTGAACGCGCGCCCCTGATAGAATCCGTTCCCCATGTCCGTCCCCGCCTGTCGCGCCGCGGTGGCGCTCCTGACCCTGGCCCTGCTGCCCGCCTGCTCGATCAAGCACTTCGCGGTCAACGCGCTGGGCAACGCGCTGGCCGAGGGCGGATCGAGCTAGGCCTGCGAGAGTGATCCCGACCTCGTGTGGGAAGCGGTGCCCTTCGGCCTCAAGACCGTCGAAGGGCTTCTGGACGAGGCGCCGCGCCACAAGGGCCTCCTCCTGGCCGCGGCCAGCGGCTTCGTGCAGTACGGCTACGGGCACGTCCAGCAGGAAGCGGACTTCGTGGAGGCGCACGACCTCGCCCGCGCGACGGAACTGAGGACGCGGGCACGCCGTCTGTACCTGCGTGCGCTCGGCTACGGATGGCGCGGCCTCGAAGTG
>QHVP01000607.1:0-1322 GCA_003222295.1 Acidobacteriota bacterium
TGGAGGAGCTGGAGCGCGGTCGGGGAGAGCCGGCTGGTCGGAATGATGTTGCCCGGGAACGGCTGCCCCGTGCGCGGGTCGCGGATCGGCGTGGTCACCTGGGAAAAGTTCCCCTGCCGCATGAGCGCGGTGGGGACGGAAGCGATGGGACTCTGGATCGCGTTCGCGCGCACGCCTTCGTACGCGACCATGAAGAAGGTCCGGTTCTTGCCGTTGTACAGCCCGGGGATCATGAGGGGGCCGTCCAGCTCCGCGCCGAACTGCTTGCTCGACCGCGGGTTCTTGGCCAGCGCGGGGTTGTCGAAGTAGCCGCGGGAGTCGAGGGCGTCGTCCTGCTGGAAGTGGAAGAGCGACCCGTGCAGCTTGTTGGTCCCGCTCTTGGTCACCACGTTGATGGCGACGCCGAGATAGGCGCCATATTCGGCCGACGTGGATCCCGTCTGCACCTGGATCTCGGTCACCGCGTCCGCGATCGGCTTCATGCTCGTGGCGGCCAGCAGGTTGGCCGTGGAGTTGATGCCGTCGAGGGACAGGCTGTTCTGGATCTCGCGCTGGCCGGCGCCGCGAAAGCTCAGGCCGATGTCGCTGTTGAGACCACCCAGGACCCCCGGGGTGGTGGCGGCCAGGTTCCACACGTTGCGCCCGTTCAGGGGCAGCTCGACCACGGCGCGCTCGTTGATCGTCGCGGAGACGGTGGGACGGTCGGTGTCCAGCACCTGGGCCTTGGCCTCGACGGTCACGGCGTCGGTGATGCCGCCCACGTGCAGCGAGGCGTTCGTCCGCACCACCTGGTTGGTGGCGACCTCGACGCCCGTGGCCTTGAACGGCGCGAAGCCGGACACGGTGACGGTGATCTCGTAGCGGCCGGGCTTGGCGAACTGGATGTTGTAGTACCCCTCCGCGTTTGTCGTCACCTCGTAGGTGTCCGCGGTGCCCACGTTGACGGCGACAACCTGCGCCCCCGGAACGACCGCTCCCCCGCTGTCCGTCACCGTGCCTACCAGCGCCGTCTGCGACGCGAGCTGCGCCCAGGCACTGGTGGTAAGAAGCAGCACGAGCCCGACACCCACCGACAGTTGTCGCCGCATCCTTGACCTCGCTTAGTGATCCCCCGACGCCGGCTGAAAAGGTTGGCCTTAAGTACACCCGGGTGAAAGCGGTGTCAAACATCGGGGCAAACCCCACGCCATCATTGCCATCGGAACGCGTCAGCCTGGCATCGTCCCTGCAACGCGAAGGGCATGCGTCTCCCGATCGCCGTTTCCCTCGGACTCCTCGCCGCCGCGTGCGGAAGCTCTACGACTGCGCCCTCCACTCCGGGC
>QHVP01000607.1:1432-4370 GCA_003222295.1 Acidobacteriota bacterium
CGCGCCTCAACGTCTATCTCCTCACCGGCGGCAGCAGCTCGGATTACTGCGGGCTGAACGATCCCGACGCTCCGACCTGGCAATTCCTGACCCCGGGCTGGACGACCACCTCCACCGTGACCGGCTTCAGCGTCTACCGCCTCCCCTGCGACGTGACGGGCCTCCGCGCGATGCTGCACATCAGGGACAACGGCCTGTTCGCACCGCCCACTCCGAGCGAGACGGTGGTCGAGGCGACGGCTGCGGTGAGCTTCCAGCTCCGCCGCTGAAACGTGGCCGCCCGCTAGATCGCGATGCCCCAGACCGCCTTCGCGAGGAGCCCGATGGCGTAGGTCACGACGACGGCGATGCCGGTGATGATCACGTTCAAGACGATGCGGCGCCGGATCGCCATGCCCGAGATGAACGCGACGATCGCGGAGACGGCCACGATCGTCGCGCCCGCCGTGACCACCGTCGGCAGGAGCCCGGCCGCCCCGAAGAGCACGGGCAGGATGGGAACCACGGCCCCCGCGAAGTAACCGGTCCCCACCACGAGGGCGGAGGCGGTGGGGCTCTCCGGAGCCTGGCTGCTCACCGCCTCCCCCAGGAAGCGGCGACGCTCGTCCTCCGTCTCGCGCACCTCTCGCTCCGAGCTGGCGCCGATGTACGCCCCCGCCGCCATGGACAGCGCGCCGGCGACGGCCACGGTGAAGCCCGCGGCCAGGACGGCGGTCGAGTTGCGGAACGCGGCGAAGAATCCGCTGACCGCGCCCAGGATCTCCACCAGGCCGTCGTTGAGTCCGAGGAAGACGTTGCGGACCTTGTCGGGGTTGATGTGGCGGTCGTTCTCGCCGCTGACGACCATGTCCTCGTGCTTGAACTCGTCTTCGAGGATCTGGCGCACCGCGGACCCGAGAGGGCCGTCCTTGTACCGGTCCCAGACGCGGAGATACTTGCGGATGCCGTGGACTTCGATGGCCTCGAGCACGACGTGGATGCCGGAGGGGCCGAACAGCCGGCCGGCCGCGATGAGCATCACGAGCTTCACCCGGCGGCCGGGATCGAGGGTGGTGACCTCGTCGAGACCGAAGAACTCCTGCCAGAAGGTGACGTGCCGCGTCTCCACGACGATCAGCTCGTCCAGCACGCGGCGCAGATCGCCCGTGGCCACGTCCCGGAGAGCCCGGTACAGCGAGAGATCGAAGATCTCGTCGAGGACGAGCTGACGGCCGAGGCGGGCGTCCGTCGCGGCAATGGTGGCCATGGGCGTCAACGGGCGGCGGCGGGCGTGAGATCGGAGGCCGGCTGCCCGTCCCACTCGTAATCGGCGATCCGCACCGCGGCCACGATCGCGTCATGGTCCAGGAACCCGCGGCGAACATAGTAGTAGTGCGATTCGTGGGGACCGCGGGCGTAGACCGCGGCCAGCGCGTAATCTCGCTCCTCGGCATAGGACTGGAGCGCACGGACGGTGTCGTCCCAGGCCCGCCCCAGCCCGCGCCGTGAGGCCGATTCGTCCCGAGGTGACTCGGGCGAAAAATACGCGTGGAACATCACCAGCTCGGGCCGATACCGGTCGAGATACTCGGCCGTCACCACGCCGTGTTGCGCGATCCAGGAGTCGTTGAGGCCCCAGGCGTCGACGCTCCGCCACTGCGAGTAGAGGGGCAGCAGCCCCGCCTCGGTGGTGGCGAGCGTGTATCCCTTTCCAACATACGGGCTCAGACGCCGGGCCACGTCGAACAGCCCCATGCGCCGCGGTTCGACATGGCGGAGTTGCCGGTGCTGGACCACGATCAGGGCGGCGATGAGGGCGACGGCGGCCAGCGACACAAGGGTCCGTGGCATCCGGCGCAGGGGCGCCGCTGCGGGAGTCGAAGCCAGGACCGCGCCGATCTCGGCCGCCCCGATCAAGATCACGGACAGGATCGGATACCGATATCGCATGTAGTAGTTCGTCTCGTCGGAGAGGAACACCCAGAGCGCGGTGAAGAGCACGACGGGCACCATCACGGCCAGCGCCAAGCGGCGGCTCTCCCTTCGCAGCAAGCCGGCGAAGAGAAGGATCAGGAACACTCCGCCCAGCCGAAGCACATTGCGCGCGGACCGCGCGAGCACGTCCGGGTGCAGAACGCCCCCGCCGAGGCGATAGAACGGATTCGGCAACGGATGCCCGAAGTACGTCCACCGCCAGCAGAAGTAGGCGAGCCCGAGGGCGCCGAAGCCGATCGCGAAACCCACCGCGACCTCCGCCGTATCCGCCCCGCCCCGTCCGACGAGGACGGCGGCGAAGAAGAAGAGCGCCAGGAACGCTCCCTCCGGCCGGGCCATGCCCATCGCGACTCCGCACAGGCCCAGGCCCAGAGCCAGGCGGCGCACATCCGGCCCGCTGGCCGCCATCAGCCGCCTCGCCATCCACCAACCGACGGCGACGGTCAGGGCGAAGACGGTCGTGCCATAGCTGGCGCTGACGTAGCGCAGGCCAGGCCCGACCGCGAGGTACGCGGCGGGAATGAGGGCCAGCATCGGCGAGGCGCCCGTGCCGCGGCGAACGGCGGCGTAGACGGCCAGCACGCAGAGGACATGGCTGGCGAGGCCGACGGCCTTGGCCGCCTTCTCCAGCCCGACACCGGCTCGGGTGACGCCGGCCACGGCGAGCATGTCCAGCAGGTCGGTGCTCCCGTCGACCGGGGGCTCGCCGATGTTCCAGACGATGCCGTGGCCATCGCCCACGTGTTGCGCGTAGCGCAGCAGCATCGCCGCGTCCTCTTCGGGAGGGCGCGAGAGGTCAAGGGCGACGGCCGCGTACCCGCAGGTCAGGGCCAGGAGGACGGCGGCAGCAGCAAGGTCCGCGTGGACTCTACTGATTCCGGAACTCGAGGCAGAGCTCGTTCGACACGATGTTATCCATCTCCGCCGTTGCGCAGAAGGGTCCGGGTTTGAGGGCCCTCAGCGT
>QHVP01000092.1:0-784 GCA_003222295.1 Acidobacteriota bacterium
TCGCCGCCGAGCATCTTCTGGAACTCGGCCGCGGAGATCGTCTCCTCCAGCCCGTCCAGGGCGGCGCGAAGGTCCTTCTCGACGTCCTCTCCCGCCGGCGCCCACTCGACGAGGACGCGGGTGTCGTCCTCCTGCCCGCGCAGGCGCTTCAGGAAGCCGAGGTCGCCCTCCAGGCGCTTGCGCCTCTGGAGCATCTTCTGGGCGCCCTGCTGGTCCTGCCAGAAGTCGGGAGCCGACATCCGCTGCTCGAGGCGGGCCATCTCCGCCCTGATCCGGTCTTCCTCAAAGGTAGCCGCGGATGTCCGCGGCCCTCGCAACCAATTGTTCGAAACGCTGGGAAAAGTCAGAGCTCAAACGCACCTCCAGCGACGATTCTACCCGGAGGGTGCGGAAGGCGGCGCGCCCACCCTTCCGGGGTCCCGGATGGTGCTAACCTTGACCGAGCGCCTTCCGAATTGGAGGAGAGCTTGATGAACACGGACCCGCGGCACGTCACGCTGCTCACGCCCATGCCCCCGGGCGAGCCCGAGGAGCCTGCGCTCTTCTCACGCGTCGCGCAGGCGCTGGAAACGCTTCCCGGGCCCTGGAGAGTCGGGCTCACCCATGGCGTCGAGCTGGGTTGGTGGATCGTCACCGTCTACAGGGAGGACGGCTTCGAGTGCACGCTCTTGCTGGAGGGGCTCGCCCAGCAGACCGCGTCCAGCATCCGTGACCAGATGGCGGACGCGCTGCAGCGCCATTTCCTGGGCCTGTCTGGCCGCGGGCCGGTCGATATCGGCCGGAA
>QHVP01000092.1:1027-5570 GCA_003222295.1 Acidobacteriota bacterium
TCGAAGGCACCATGCTCACGGAGGCGGCGCAGCCGCGATATTCGAGGTACTCCGCGAACAGCTCCCGGTCGCCGACGCTGCCGTCCACCACGAGCACCCGCGCGGGCAGCGCCGACCCGAGAGGGGCGACGGGACCGGGCCGGGGCCCGTTCGCCTTGGCCAGGACCGACGAGATCTCCAACGCGAGGTCGTGGGGGTAGCAGGGCTTCTTGAGGTAGGCCGCGCACCCCGCACTGAGGGCCCACTCCCGGGGCAGCGCTCCGTGCGCGGTGAGGGCGATGATCGGGATGGCGCGGGTGGCTTCCAGCAGCTTCAACCGCTGGGTCGTCTCGAAACCGTCCAGACCCGGCATGGCCAGGTCCATGATCACCACGTCGGGACGCCGGCGGAGAGCGAGGTCGATCGCCTCGTAGCCGTCTCGCGCCAGGACGACCTCGTAGCCCGCGAATTCGAGGTACTGCCCGTAGAGCTCGCGCTGGTCCTCGAGATCGTCGGCGAGAAGCACCACGGGCGGAGGGTGGCGGCGGTCCAGCGGAAGGCTGCGGCTGGGTTCCGAATCGACCGCGGAAGACCGCCTCCGGCCCGCGGCCGCCACCCGTTCGGCCTCGCGATCGGCGGGCTCAAGGAGCATGGCGCAAGGACTTCTCAGCGAAGCGTAGCACACCCTCAGAGGCCCGGCGGCCGGGCCCCGCGCTTTCGCAGCCCGGCGGCCGTGAGCGCCACCGCCGCGGCCAGGCAGGCCCAGGCGAAGACGTCGCCGTGGCGGGTGTAGAAGGTCGAGCCCGCCAGCAGGGGCACCTCCCGGACCAGGACCGTCCGCTCGAACAGCTCCGTGCGGTCGAGGACCCGGCCGTGCGGATCCACCACGGCGGTGATGCCGGTATTGGCGGCGCGCACGAGGTAGCGCTCGTTCTCGACGGCGCGGAACTTCGCCATCGCGAAGTGCTGGTAGGGCGCCGAGGTCCGCCCGTACCAGCCGTCGTTCGTGATGTTGACGAGGAGCTGCGCGCCGCGCGCCGCGAACTCACGCACGAGGTCGGGGAAGATCGCCTCGTAGCAGATGAACGCGGCGATCGGGTGACCGTCCACCGCACCCACCGCGTACCCTTCGCCCGGCGTGAACTCCCCCACCTCCTGGACCAGCTTCGCGGAGAACCGGCCGCCCAGGGTCAGGACGGACTGGAGGGGGACGTACTCCCCGAACGGGACCAGGCGCACCTTGTGGTACCGCAGGACGACTGCACCCTGCGGATCGATCATCTTGGCCCCCACCCAGATGCGCCCGCGCTCGTCCTCGCGCTCGTCGCGGTCGTCGTTCCCGAAGAGGAGGAAGAGACCGGACTCCTGGACCATCTTCCGCAGCTGGGCGGCCACGACGGGCGTGCGGTCGAAGAGGAAGGGAAGAGCGGACTCGGGCCAGACCACGAGGCGCGCGCCCTGCGCGTGGGCGCGGCGCGTCAGCTCGAGGTGGCGGTCCACGTTGGCCCAGGCGTGCGCGGCGTCCCACTTCTCGTCCTGGGCGATGGAGGCCTGGACGAGGCCGACCTTCAGCCGCCCGGCTTCGGGCAGGGTCTGGCCCAGGCGCCACTCGCCGTGCATCCAGACGACGGCCAGGAGGCCGGCGGTCACGAGCACGACGAGGAGGCGCGGCCCGCGGCGCCGCTCGAGGACGAGGAAGGCGAGCGCGCTCGAGACGCCCGCCACCAGGAACGAGACGCCGTAGACGGCCGCATAGCGGGCGATCTGGAGGGCCTCCAGGTTCGCGTGCTGGGAGTAGCCGAGCAGACACCAGGAGAAATTGAAGAGGGTGTGGGCACGGAGGATCTCCGTCGCCACCCACGCGATCGGCGCCAGCAGCACCGCGGCCGGCCCGTGGCGGCGAGCCCAGCGGGACAGCATCCAGCCGAATCCCGACGGGAACAGGGCCAGGGCCAGGCAGAGCAGCACCATCACGGCCACGCCCACCGGCCGCGCCAGCCCGCCGTACTGGACGACGACGATCGACGTCCAGTAGACGATGCCCAGCGACGAGAGGGCGCCCGTCACGTAGCCGAGCCGGAAGCCGTGGCTCGGGCTCGGCGCTTCGACCAGGGCGACCAGCAGCGGGGTGAGAGCGACCCAGGCCACGAGGCCGCTGCCGTACTTCGGGNNNNCCAGACCCTCCCTACGGAGCGACAGGGCCGGCGGCCGGCGGCAGCGCCGGAGCCGCGCCATGGAAGATCTCCTCCGCGTGGAAGGAGGACCGTACGAACACGCCGGAATGCACGTTGGGGAAACCTTGTGCGCGCGCTTCCTCCGCCCAGCGGTCGAAGTCGGCCGGCGCCAGGTAACGCGCGACGGGCGCGTGATCCCGGGTGGGACGCAGGTATTGACCGAGGGTGAGGATGTCGACACGCGCGCGGCGCAGGTCGGCCAGCACCTCCCGGACTTCCGCGTCCGTCTCGCCCAGACCCAGCATGAGGCCGCTCTTGGTCACCTGCCCCGGCCGCAGCCTCCGCGCGCCCCGCAACACGGCCAGGCTCCGGGCATAGTCGCCCTGCGGGCGCAGCCGTGGGAACAGGCGGGGCGCCATCTCGACGTTGTGATTGAACACGTCGGGCCGGGCGAAGAGCACGGCCTCCAGCGCCCCGAGATCGCCCGTGAAATCGGGAGTGAGCACCTCCACCTGGGCCCGGGGCAGGCGCGCGCGTACGGCGTGAACGGTGGCCGCGAACTGGGAGGCCCCGCCGTCGGGAAGGTCGTCACGGGCCACGGCGGTCAGGACGACGTAGCGCAGGCGGAGGCGCGCGGCCGCGTCCGCGACGCGTGCCGGCTCGCCCGGATCGGCGGGGCGAGGGCGGCCGGTGGCGACCGCGCAGTATCCGCAACGGCGCGTGCATCGATCGCCCAGCAGCATGAAGGTCGCGGTGCCGCGGGAGAAGCATTCCGCGAGGTTGGGGCAACGAGCCTCCTCGCAGACCGTCACCAGCCGCTCTTCGCGGAGAAGGACACGGAGGGGCCGCGCCGCCGGAGAGAGCGGGCTGCCCTTGCGCGCCCACTGGGGCAAGCGCAGGAGGGCCGGAGATCCGACGACGCTCACGGCTTCACTATAAACGGCTTGTACTTCTCTTCGTCGCGGAGCTTGCCTTGGACGCGCTCGGCGTCCGCGCGGCTCGCGAAGTTGCCGACGCGCACGTTGAAGAGGCCCCCGCCCTCGGGGGAGACCACGTAGGCGGCGAATCCCTTGCTCTTGAGGCGCCCGACGATGGAATCGGCGCTGGCCTTGTCCTTGAAGGCGCCGACCTGGATCGTGAAATTGCCGCTGCCCGAGATGGGCGCGCCCGGACCCTTGACCGGCTTCACGGTGCCCGCGGGTGCCGCTTTCGGAGGCGCGGGACGCGGGACGGCGGCTGCGGTGACGGGCGGCGCGGCCGGAGCCCTGGTCGGGGGCGCGGCGGCGGTGGTGACGGGAGGCGTCACGGCGCGCGCCGCTCGTCCCGTGGACGGCGTCCCGCCCTTGGGCTTCTCCAGGCCGTCGTCCGTCTTGTCGCTCTCGAGGCGCTGGGCGTAGGTCAGGTCCTCGGCCGCGGCGGAGGGGACGGGTTTGGGCGTCTCTTCGGTGACGACGCGCTCTTCCGCCACCGGGCGCGCGGCCTGCACCTCCCCTGCGCTCTGGTCGACCCC
The DNA here is from genome assembly GCA_003222295.1 of Acidobacteriota bacterium. GTDB lineage: Bacteria > Acidobacteriota > Vicinamibacteria > Fen-336 > Fen-336 > AA29. Next base: position 4,691 of record QHVP01000092.1, read on the forward strand.
GCGACCGACCATCACCCCGGCCAGGAAGCTCAGGATGAGGCCGGTGGCTCCGGCGAGGAAGTAGAAGACCAGTTGCTTGTTGGTCAGCTGGATCTCGTAATAGTAGTCGTCCTGGGCCAAGTCGCTCCTTCCCCGCGTCACGTGCGGGCCAGCCGTCCTCCCACCCTAACACCGACGCGGCGTGCGCCCGATCACGGGCGGCGCGCCGCCGATCCCTCAGCCCGCCCCGAGCTTCCGGAGGCCGTCCTTGATGATGCCGGAGACCACGGCCTCTTCCTGCGCGCCGTGCTGGGTACGCACGGCCAGCTGGATGACGTAGACCAGCTCGTTGAGGGCCGAGACCATCAGGGTCTTGCGTTGCTCGGCGGGAAGGTCGGCCACGTTGGCCAGCATCTGCTCGAAATCGGCGCGTCCGTAGTGCTTGAGGTCCACGCCGTCGAAGAGCGCGCCGTACTGCCGCGAGACCTCCTCGAGGCAGCCGTCCATGAACGGGTCCACCGCGTCCCCCAGACGCCCGTGGAGGAAGCCGTAGATCCGGCTGAACATCTGGTTGAACTTCTCGACGATCCCCTCGAGGTCCAGCTCCCGCTCCCGCTCCCGGGCGCCCTCTCCCAGGGCGGCCGTCTCTCCGGCGTGGCCGCGCCGGATGATGCCCAGCACCTGGAGAGCCCAAAGGGTGCGGCAGGTCTCGAAGCTCGACAGGTAGCTGAGGTCGCAGATCTGCTCGACGGAGGCACGCCCGTTCACGTAAGCCAGGATCTCCTGCTCCTCCTCCGTGAGGTCGAGGCGGGTGTTCGCGTCCGTGCTTCCCGTCGGCACGAGGACGGACTCGACGTCCCCCAGGGCGCGGATGACCTGCTGCCACGAATGCGTGTTGCGG
>QHVP01000608.1 GCA_003222295.1 Acidobacteriota bacterium
CCTATCGCATGACCCTCCCCAAGGAGGGACGGGTGGCGGAGGAGGACGTGCCCCTGCGCAACGCGATGAACGAGGTGCTGCGCGACGCCTACATCGAGGACTGCCAGCGCGGCGTCGACCGCTGGAACAAGAGGCTGGCGGAGGCGGGCCTGTCCACGCGCCTCGCGCTTCCGTCCAAGCGCTTCTACCGCCACATCGGCATCTACGCCGGCCTGCCCTTCGATCCCGAGGGGCGCTTCCTCGACCAGACGGAATGGGACCGGCGCCGCGCGCAGTGGCTGCCCTCCGACGCCGACCGCGCGTACGTCGCGAACCTCCAGAAGGCGGTGCGCGAGCGGGTCCAGATCGCGAACTGGATCGCCAAGCCGCCGCGTGGGGTCAAGGGACTGCCGTTCGACTACGAGTACGTGCGGCGGGAAGACTAGGTCCCGGCTCGACGAGCCGAGGCACTGGGGGCAAGCGGGCGGCGGTGGAGACGGTCGTGGCCGCGCTGCTCGCCCGCGGTCACGTGCTGCTCGAGGACGTCCCCGGGGTGGGCAAGACCGTGCTCGCGCGCGCGCTGGCCCGCTCGCTGCACGCGGACTTCCGCCGCATCCAATGCACGCCGGACCTCCTGCCCAGCGACGTCACCGGCGTGGCCGTCTACAACCCGCGCGACCTCGCTTTCGAGTTCCGGCGCGGTCCCGTGTTCGCGCACGTCCTCCTCGTGGACGAGATCAACCGCGCCACCCCGCGCACGCAGTCCGCGTTCCTGGAGGCGATGGAGGAGCGCCAGGTCACCGTCGACGGCACGCCGCACGACCTGCCCCGGCCCTTCTTCCTCGTCGCGACGCAGAACCCCATCGAGCTGGCCGGCACCTTCCCGTTGCCGGAGGCCCAGCTCGACCGGTTCCTGGTGAAGCTCAGCCTCGGCTATCCGGACGCGGCGACGGAGACGCGCGTGCTGGTGGCCCAGCGCGAGGCCCATCCACTCACCCACCTCGCCCCCGTGGCCGATTTGACCGGCCTGAAGGAGGCGCAGGACGCGGCGGCTTCCGTGCACGTGCACGACGCGGTGCTGTCCTACATCCAGCGCCTGGCGGCGGAGACACGCCGGCACCCCGGCGCCGCCTGGGGCGTCAGCCCACGGGGCGCGCTCGGGCTGATGCGCGCAAGCCAGGCTCTCGCCCTCATCCAGGGCGCACGCTACGTCACGCCCGATCACGTGAAGCGTCTGGCCGGACCCGTGCTCGCGCATCGCGTCATCGTGAATCCCCGGTCGCGCGTGCAGGGCGTCGACGGCCGCACGGTCGTCGAAGACGTCGTCCGGCGCGTCGAGGTGCCCGTGGAGGCCGCGCTCCGCTGAATGGTCGCTCGGGGCGGTCAGGTTCATGCCTCGCTGCTGCTCGCCGTCGTCCTCATCACTCTGGCCGGAGCGGTCCTGCGCTCGACCGCGCTCGCGGGCCTGGCCGCGGCCTGGATGGCCCTGCTGCTCGCGTCGCGCACGCGGGCGCTGCGGCAGGCCCGGGTCCTGAGCGCGGATCGCGAGGTGCCATCCAGCGGCCTCGAAGACGAGGCGGTGCCGGTGGAGATCGCGCTCGACAACCGCGGGCGGCGCGCGGCACTCTTCACCGAGATCCTCGACGACTTCGGCCCCGCCCTCGCCGATCGCCAGGCCCTCCTCGAGCCGGGGCCGCTGCCGGGCGGACGCCGCCGTCGCCTCCGATACCGGACGGCGTGCTCGCGCCGCTGGGGGATGTACACCGTCGGCCCGCTGCGCCTCACCACCGGGGATCCGTTCGGCCTGTTCCGCGCGGTGGTGCATCTCGCGCCGCCGGCCCCGTTCGCCGTGTTCCCGCGGCTGGTCGAGATGGCGGCGCTCTCCCGTCTGGGCGGCGCTCCCAGCCTGCCCCCGCAGGAGCGCGCAGAGGCGCGGGTGGGACAAGGGGCGCTCGTGCTGGGCGTGCGTGACTACCGGGCCGGCGACGACGTGCGCCGGATGCACTGGCCGGCCTTCGCCCGCCGCGGAGCCCCGGCGGTGCGCGAGCTGGAGCGCGATCTCCTCCCGTACCTCACGCTGTTCCTCGACCTCGCCAAGGACCGCCGCGCGGGAACGGGCCTGAAGTCCACCCTCGAATACCTGGTGCGTACGGCGGCCTCGGTCCTGTGGTCGGCCTCGCGCCGCGGCGACCTCGCCCAGCTCTTCGCGGAAGGCGCGGAGGCGACGCTGGTCCCGCCCGGCCGCGGGGTGGCGCACCTCACGGACGCCCTGTACGCGCTGATCCGCGTGCGCCAGGAGGGTTCGACCGACCTCCTCGACCTCGTCGAGCGGAACGGCCCGCACGTCCCCGCCCGATCCACGGTCGTGATCCTGAGCGGTACCACGGCGTTGCATGCGGAGCGGCTCGGCTTCCTGCTCGATGCCTTCGCCACGCGCAGCGTGACCGTCGCCGTGCTCGCCATGGAGGCGGATTCGTTCCTTCCCATCGACCGTCTCGCCTCCTCCGCCGAGATCGTGCGCGCGCGGCGGCGCGCGGTCCTGGCCTTCCTGCGCGAGCGCGGCGTGGCGGGGGCCGTGCTGGGATCGGAGGACGACCTGCCCACGAGGCTCGCGCGGCCCGATCTCCTGGACGAGCCGTGGGGGGAACGCGCGGCGTCCACGG
>QHVP01000609.1 GCA_003222295.1 Acidobacteriota bacterium
AACGCGCCGCCGCCTCCAGGCGCCCTTCGACCGACCGCACCACCCGCGTGTTGTAGCGCTCGATGAGAACCGCCCGCTCCGCCGTCATGGGATACGCTTCGGGCGCGGCGTACGGATACCGCGACATACCGTGGAACGGAAGCGGGCCCAGGACGTCCGGCGTCGCGGAGTGGAGGTCCATCTCCTTGCTGAACCCGTCGGAGTGCAGCAGGTACGTCCGCCGCCAGCCCGCGGGCAGGGGCGGGAGCGCAGCCGCGTCGAAGGACAGCGCGATCTCGTCGCCCGGCCGCGACACCACGAACACGTCGTCCACGGCCGCCAGCAGCTCGCGGACATCCCCCGTGCGCGTGTACCGGCCCGGGAAGGCCTTCCAGGGAGAGCGAGCGCTGACGCGCGCGTAGTCGTAGCCAAACGGCTCACGGCCGTCGGGCGAGACCTCGGCCGAGAACCCGCGCTCCGTGAGGTCGGCGCGCAGCGCTTCCAGCCGCGCCGGCTCGCTCGGAAGGGCCGCGCGCGTGCCCATTCGCGCCTGGTCCCAGTAGATCCGCATGTTCGTGACGATGCGCACGCGACGCGCCGGACCACGCCATCTCCCGGCCATCTCCACGACCAGGGTCTGCGGACGCCCCACGGGGACGCCCAGGTCGGCGATCACGGTCTCCCACGCGCCCGCCGCGTCCTGTACCTGCAGCACGGGCGGCTTCATCTCGAAGCCGGCCTGGCGCGCGGCCACGTTGTCGCTGGAGAACGCGTAGTCCGTCCAGCCGGTCAGGAGGAGCACGCTGTCCTCACCCGCCGCGGGGCCGAGGTCCAGGGTGAGCGAATGCTCCTCCGCGTAGCCACGGACGCGCCGTAGGGGGAAGCCGTTCACGAACCGGCGATCGAGCCGCGCGAGGCGACCTGTGACGTCACGGCCGCGATCGTCCGTCGCGGCCGCTACCGGACTCACGTCGCGCACGGCCACCAGGCGGAAACGCGGGGCGGGCTCCCGCATGCCCTCGTCCGGATAGATCTCGATGCCGGCGGGGTGGGCGACGGCCAAGAGGGACAGGCGATCCACGAAGAGCGCTTCCTCGAGCTCGTTGGTGACGCGCAACTCGAGCCGGCCGTCGCGGGGGCGGAGCTGGTCGTCGGCCAGGCGCACGTACTCGTCGGGATCGGGATGGTTGTAGTGGCCGGGCCCTTCCCAGTACCCCATCTCGCCGCCGCCCATGAAGTCCGTGATGAACGCGAACTCGCGCCCGTTCCAGGCGTACAGGTACGGGCACGAGGACGGCTTGCGGTCCAGCTCCTTGATGGCGAGGGTCGCGACACGTCCCGCCGCCGCCTCCGCGGACGGAAGCTCCGTCTGCAGGATGCCGGCCGGCCAGAGGACGCGCACGGCGTCCGCGGCCGTGCGCGTACCCAGCCCGAACAGGAGATCGGCGGACGCCGCCGGGGGCGTGGCGGCGGAGGTCTCGAGGCGCTGGCGGAGGCTGCCCGCGCGCAGCGTCACTTTGGAGCCGACGCCGCTTCGGTTGCTGACCAGCCCCGCGAGTCGAACGGCCAGCGCGTGGGTTGTCGCCCCGCGGCTCTGAAGGACGCGAACAACGCCGGACGCGAGACGCTCGACGATATCGGGATGGCCATCCCCGTCGAGGTCTCCGGCGGCGAACGCCACGGGGGGAGACGCATCTTTCGCCGGCGCCGATCCCGGAAGCGCGGTCGTGGAGACGTCCTTCCATCCCGCCCGCCCCAGGTTGCGCAGGACGCGAAGCCCGTCTGCGCGCAGGACGAGGAGGTCGAGCAGGCCGTCGCCGTCGTAGTCGAGGAGCAGGATCTGGTGGGCGTCACGCGCCGCCTCCGGACCATCCGCGACGTCGAAATGGCCCTTCCCGTCGCTCAGCGCGAGACGGGCCGGCCCGCCCTCGACCGCGAAGACGAGGTCGGTGAAGTCATCCTTGTTGATGTCGCCCGCGGCCACACCGAGGGCGGAGCGCACCGCGCCCAGGCCCACCGCGCCCGCCACGTCGCGGAAGGTGCCGTCGCGGCCGTTCTGGAAGAGCTGCACGGCCTGCGGCCCGGCGATGAGCAGGTCGATGTCGCGGCGGTTGTCGAAGTCCGTGGGTACGACGGCCAGGCCGGTGGCAGCCACGGCGGCAAGGCCGGCCGCGGCCGAGACGTCCTTGAAGTGCGCGGCCCCGTCGTTCTGGAACAGCCGATGAGGGGAAGCTCCGCTCCCGGCCAGTACGAGATCGAGGTCGCCGTCGTGGTCGGTGTCGACGAGCGCGCCCGAGGTGGCCGCGCCGGCACCGGCCAGACCGGAAGCGGCGGTCACATCCGAGAAGCGGGCGCCGTCGTTGTGCCACAGGCGCGGACCCGCCGGGCCCAGGACCACGAGGTCCGGCCGCGTGTCGTTGTCCACGTCCGCGACGATCGCGCCCACGCCGGCCAGTGACACGTCGAGCCCTCAGGCGCAGCCGCAGGCCATCGGACCCGACGGAGACGAGGTCGAGATCGCCGTCGCCGTCGACGTCGGCCAGGGTGACACGGCCGGGTGCGGTCCCCGTCGCGGCCGCCGCGGGGACGGGCGCGAGCCAGCGCGCACTGGCGTCCGTGAACTGGACGGGCGGGGTCGCGGTGTCCACGAGCTCAGGCTCGGCGCCGGTGGAAACCAGCGCCTCCGCGTAACGCCCCTGCTCGGGGTACGTGTTGGCGAGGAGCGTCGCGTATCCGCTTTCCTTGAGCGCGCGGAAGCGGTCCATCGTGCGCTGTCCTTCGTCGGCCTGGCCGGAGCGCACGAGGGCGAGGCCGAGATTGTAGACCGCGGTCGCATTGAACGGCTCCGCCGCCACCGCGGCCCGCAGGTGCTCGATGGCCTCGGGGTAGCGCCGATCCTGGAGGAGGAGCTGGCCCAGGTTCACGCGAGAGCCGACGTCCTGGGGATCGATGGCCAGGACGGCACGGAAGGCGGCCTGG
>QHVP01000610.1 GCA_003222295.1 Acidobacteriota bacterium
CGAAGTCCTCGAGCGGTTCTACCTGGCCGAGGTGCGGACGCGGCTGGCCGTGGTCGAGCCCTCCTGGTCGTACCTGCTCGACGTGCGCGCCGGCCGCGAGCGTGCGCTCGAGCCGTTCCGACGCATGAGCTCCTTCGTGGATCCCGCCGAGAAGGAGATCGTCAACGACCTCATGACCATCCGCATGGAGAAGATGGACCTCGACGTCCATTACAGCCTGCAGGGGATCCTGCGGCGCTGGCTGATCGTGCACGTGCCGCCGGCCGCGGTGCTCATGGCGCTCCTGGCCGTCCACATCCTGGCCTGGGTCCTCTACTGATGCCGCGGAAGCCCACCTGGGGAACGCCGACGCGCGCGGAGCACCACCCGCCCCTCCGCCAGCGATGGCAGCTGCTCTTCCCCTCCGCGATCGCGGCGGGCGCCCTGGCCGTGATCCTGCTCGGCGGGCACCTCGTCGGCGCTCGCACCACGCTCTCTCCCGGATCCGTGACCGGCGGCCACGGCAACATCGACGCCAGCTGCTACCAGTGCCACACCACCGGCCGCGGCGTCGCGAACGTGCGCTGCCAGCGCTGCCACGATCCCTCTTCCGCCGGCCGCCTCACCGCCAGCGCGCACGTGCTGTTCGGCAGCGGCGATCCGCGCAAGGCGGCGGCCGCGCCCGACCTCGCCTGCGCGAGGTGCCACGTGGAGCACAAGGGACGGCGCGCGTCGATCAGCGCGGTGCCGGACGTCGAGTGCGCGCAGTGCCATTTCGGCAACCTGCGCCGGCATCCCGAGTTCGCGGTGCTGAAGGCCTCCACGGCGGAGGCGCCGGGTATGAACTTCGGGCACCAGAAGCACATCGAAGAGGTGATGAAGGCGCAGGCGATGAGCGGCGCCGCCCAGACCTGCGGGAGCTGCCACCAGAAGAGCGGGGCCCGCCGCGACTTCGAGGCCATCAACTTCGACCAGCACTGCGCGAACTGTCACTCCAAGCAGGGATCGGTGGGGGCCATCGATCCGGTGCCGCTCACCGACGTCGTCGACCTCGAGGGGCTCCGGTCACGCGGGATCGGCGCCGCCGCCATGCTCAGGCCCGAAGAGTTCGAAACGAGCCGCGGCAAGATCGCGCGCCCGTCCGTCCGCCACCGCGACCCCTGGGTGCTGTTCAACCTGGACAAGATTCGCGCGGAGAGCGATCCGGAGGCATTCGCCGGCGAGCGTGCGCGCATCGAGGCGCGCATCGCCTCCCTCGAGCGGCGGCTGGCCGCCGCCACTCCCTTCGCGGCGCTCGACCGGGCCGCCCTGCAGGAGCGCGCGACCGCTCTCCAGCGCGAGAGCGAGGGCGCGACCCGGCGGCTGGCCGCTCTTTCCGGTGCCGGTGACGCGAGCACCGGTGTGGCGCGGCTCCAGGAGATCGAGACGGGACTGCGCGCCACGGACGCCGGCGCCGCGGACGAGGTCGCGAAGCTCAAGGCGACCGCGTCCACGTCGGGCGCGGGATCGGCCCCCCTGCCCGCCGCGGATTTCGAAGCGCGGCGGCAGGAAGTACTCGGGCTCCTGGAAGCCGTCGAAGCCGCCGATCCTGCCCTCAAGCCGCGGACGGCGGACCTGCGCCGGCGCATCGTCGCCCTGGTGCCGGGGGAGAACGCGGCCGATCTCCTCGCCCGCGTGCGCGACCAGCGCCAGGCTTCGCTCGAGCGCCTGAGGGACGAGATGAAGCTGCGCGACCAGGGCGTGGCCCCGCCGCGGGCCGCGCTCCTCGACGCCGATCGCCGCGAGATCCTGCGTGCGCTGGCCCAGGCGCGCGCCCAGCTCGCCTCGCTCGCGGTGGTGACCACCACCACGACGCTCTCCGACGAAGAGCGCCAGAAGAAGCGCGAGACGGCGGTGGTGCTGGCCGCCGCCTGCACGAAGTGCCATCTGCTGAAGGCCGGAGCCCTCGCGCCCGTGCGTGCGGCGCGACCGGTGCTGACGCGCGCCCGCTTCGTCCACGAGCCGCACGTCATCCAGGCCGATTGCGCGAAGTGCCATCCGGGGATCGAAGCGAGCAAGGTATCGAAGGACCTGAACTTCAAGGGCTTCCAGAGCTGCCGCGAGTGCCATCGGTCCTTCCAGGCCAGCCCGGACTGCCGCGAATGCCACCTTTTCCATCCGAAGGGGGTGCCGTGATGGCTGAGCCGACCCCTCCTCCCGACAAGCCGGCCGCGAAGCCTGCGGCGGCGGCCCAACCGGCCCCGGCCAAGCCCGCCGGAGCGAAGCCCGCGCCGGGCGCCAAAGCCGAGACCCCGGCCGCGCCCGCCGAGATCGCCGCCCCCACCATGAAGGCGGAGATCCGCGCGCGCCTGCGCAAGGGACGCCCCGCGCGCTTCGACGTCCGCGCGGAGGGGGCGGTGCTCGGCCGCGACGAGGCCGCGGCGGTGTCGATTCCCCTCGACGGCGTCTCTCGCGAGCACGCCCGCATCAAGTGGGACGGCAAGGGCTGGTGGCTCGAGGACCTCAAGAGCACCAACGGCACCTTCGTCAACGGCGAGAAGATCATGCGCGAAAGGCTGCAGCACCTCGACGTGATCAGCCTCGGGCGCAGCGCGGACCTCGTGCTCCTGCTGCGCGTCATCGACGCGGCCGCCCCCTCGACGCGAAAGGGCGTCGTGCGCGCGGCGCTGGTCGAGGCGGAGGACGGGACGGTCCACGAGATCGCGGTCGGCGAGTTCACGCTCGGCCGTTCCTCGGCCTGCAACGTCGTCGCGAACGAGAACGCCGTCTCGAAGGTGCACGCGCGCATCGAGCGCTCCGCGGACCAGCTGCTTCTGGAGGACCTTTCCTCGTCGAACGGCACTTTCGTGAACGGCACTCGGGTGAGGACGGCGGTGCTCCGCGACACGGATACCCTGGAGCTGGCCAACGTCGCCAAGTTCAAGGTCGTGATCGAGCAGGGGGAGCTCGGGGCGACGGGGCTCTTCCGCGCCCCGACGATCGCCAAGAAGGCAGACGAGCCGAAGTTTTCCGGAGAATGGAAGACACGCTACGAATGGGATCCGGCCGAGCTGGCCGCCATTGCGGCCGCGGCGGCCGGCCAACGGCCGCCCGAGTTGGACAAGAAGGGCCAGCCGGAACCGGCGGCTGGTCCCAAGCACATCGTCCAGGCGGGGTCCAAGGCCCCGGCGGCGGCCGCGCCGCCCGCCGCCGCGCCCAAGCCGGCGCCTCCTCCCGCCGCGGACTCCGTCGGCACGCCCGCGAACGAGAAGGTGGTGCCGCGGCCGGTGAAGACGGAATCTCCGGCCGGAGATCGTCCCAAGGGCATCCCGCCTCCCGCCAGGAAGTCCATTCCGGCCGGCACCGACCCCTTCTCGACGCCGAGCGCGCCCGGGTTCAATCCGCCGCCGGAAGCGGCGCCTCCGTCGCCGATCGTTCCGGCGGTCGAGCCGGCCGCCGCCGCGCCCAAGCCCGCTCCCCCGGCGACACCTCCGCGCCTGGCCGCACCCCGGGCCGCGTCCGCACGGCCGGTCGCGCCGCCGGCGCCCGTCGAGTACGACGTGGCGGGGACGGTCGTGGACACGCCGGCCCCGGTGATCCCGCTCTCGCCGCCTCCCGCGACTCCGACCCGGATCGCGGTGGCG
>QHVP01000106.1:0-8153 GCA_003222295.1 Acidobacteriota bacterium
GCCATGGTGGACAAGCCGAAGTCTTCGGACGACGCGGACAAGCGTGACAACCGGAAGGGCTCGGCCGTGGGGACGCCCGGCCTCACCGCCCTCGACGAGGAACGCGAGGCCTCGCTCGCCGACGAGGGTGGGGCCTCCGGCGCGACGGTCGAGAGCCAGGACCTCGAGACCCTGCGCAAGCTGGCCCAGGATCTCCCGGTGGCGCACCTGCGGCCCGCCGAGGACGAAGGCGGCGACTGCGGTTGGAACCGAGGGGCGACCACGGCCTTCGTGGCCGCCCTGAGCTTCGCCACGGCCGCCCTCGGGGTGCTCGCCTATCGCCGCTGGGCACGCTGAGGCCGGCCGGCCCCCGGCGACCGGGATCACCCGGATTTCCTCGGTCGAAACTTTCGCCTTGAAAAGCCGTTACGGCTTTCCCGATAATGTGGCGGCGAAGGTCCGAGGAAACATGTAGTGACAGCGACCGACCGCGAGAGGATCCAGGGTTCGCTTGCCGAGGGCTGGCGATTGCTCGAGGCCGGCGATCCCCGTGAGGCGGCACTCGTGTTCGGCCGAGTCGCGCTCGTCGAGCCTACCGGCTCCGAAGCCCTCCGCGGTCTTGCCTCCGCGCGCGCCGCGATCACGGAATCGGAGCGACGAAACGACGAGCGTCTCCACGACGCGCGCCGCGCCCTCGAGAAGGGCGATCTCGCCCTCGCGCGCACGGCCCTGGAAGCGGTGATCGCGGACGGAGGCGATCGTGACCATGCGGCGGCGCTGCTCGATCGTCTCGATGCGCGGGGCGGACGTCTCGATCGGATGGAAGCGCCGGCGACGGAGACGGCGGCGAGCCCCGGCCCACGGATGAGCGCGGTGAGCTGGTCGCGCCGCGCGTTCGCGGCGGCGTCGACGATCGTCCTGGTCCTCCTCGGCGCCGGTGTGTTCTCGCGCTGGGATCGGCTCCTGTTCGGCTTGACCCGCCCGCCGGCACCGCGGCCCGACACGGCGGCGGCCTGGCCCGCGCCCGCCCCCGGCGGTGAGCGCGCGCTCGCGCAGGCGCGGCGCCTCCTCGACGCCGGCGACCCCGCCGCCGCCCTCGCGGCCCTGGATCGCGTCGGCCCGCAAGAGCCGGCCTACCCGTTCGCGCGCCAGCTCCGCCAGCAGGCGGAGCGCGCCCTGCACGGCGAGGCCTCCGGCGTGCCACGATCGGGGCGCCCATGAACTGTCCGGCTTGCGGTGCTTCCGTTCCCGGCGGCCATGAACGCTGCTCCGGCTGCGGCGCCCACGTGGCCCCCCTCACTGAAGGCGCGCTCGCTCCCGATCCGGCCGCGCGCCCGCGGCCGGAGCCGCTGCGCGAGATCCCGGGCCTGAAGAAGCGGGAGCGCACCTGGAAGGACGAAGTGCGCGAGCGCATGCGCGATCGCAAGCGGCGCCGCGGCGACGGCGATCTCCCCCTCTTCCGTGACGGGGACGAAGCCGACGACGTGGGCGACGAGGAGGCGATGGCCGAGGCCCCGCCGCCCGACGAGACGCCGGCGGCGCCGTCCCGGCCGCCGATCGTTCTCGCGGACCCGCCGCCGCGCGGTCTGGCCAGAACGCCCGATCTCGGCCTCGGCTCGACACCGATCGACATCGCCGGCGAGGCCGACCTTCCGCTGCGCGCGCCCGACCTGCCGCTGCGTTCACCGACTCCGCCGGTGGCCACGCCCGGCGACGAGTGGACGCTGGGCGCGGAGCCGACGGCCGCACCTCGTCCCGTCGAGCGTCCGGCCTATTCGGGCGAACGCGCGCGCGCGGCCGCCCTCGACCTCGCGCTGCTCACCATCCTCTGGGCCATCGTCGTGTACTTCGCCAGCCGTGCCGCGCACGTCGGGCTCGCGGGGTTGCGCCCGGCCTGGCCGTACCTGGCCGGATACCTCGCCTTCCTCGGCCTCACGTATGCGGGCTACTTCACCGGCACCACCGGCCAGACCCTCGGCAAGATCGCCACCGGCTTGCGTGTCGTCGACGCCGGCGGCCGTCCGCCCGGGTATCTGCGGGCCTTCGTTCGCGCCGCCCTGGGGAGCCTCGGCGTCCTCGCCGCCGGCGCCGGTCTCCTCCCGATGCTGCTCGATCCCGCGCGGCGCGCCCTTCACGACCGCGTGGTCAAGACGCGCGTCGTGAAGGGATAGCTTGCGGCCACCAGCCGGCTGATTGGCTGAGCGCCGGCCACCCTGCGGCCACCAACGGGCTGATTGGCTGGTCGCCGGACTAGAATCGCCCAATGTCTGAAGGTCGCGCGCCCGACTCGGGCGCGCCGCGGCGTGCGGACCTGCTCTCCATCGTGGTGGCCACGGGCCTCGGATCCGGCTACGCGCCGATCGCCCCCGGTACCGCCGGATCCGCGGTCGGACTGCTCCTCTTCTGGCCTCTTCACACCCAGCCCCCGGTGATCCAGGTCGCGGCGGTGGCGATCCTCTTCGTCGTCGGGGTCGTCGCCTCCGCGCGCGTGGCCCGTGGCCTCGGCATCGAGGACCCGGGGATCGTGGTCGTCGACGAGGTCGTCGGGATGTGGACCTCGCTCCTGTTCCTCCCCTTCAACCCCGCCACCGCGATCGCAGGCTTCGTGCTCTTCCGGATCATGGACGTCTTCAAGCCGTATCCGGCCCGCCAATTCGAATCGCTGCCTGGAGGATGGGGCATCATGACGGACGACCTCATGGCCGGCATCTATGCGAACCTGCTCCTGCGGGCCGGGCGCCTGGCCCTCGGCCTATGAGCGGCTACCGATCTCACCACAGCACTTTCCCTCCCCCCTTATGTGGGGGAGGGATAGGGTGGGGGGGTCGATAATGAGAGCGGAAATTCTCGCCGTGGGCAGCGAGCTCCTCACGCCGCTGCGCTCGGACACGAACGCGCTGTACCTCACCGCCAAGCTCCTCGAAGTCGGGATCGACACCGGCGCCCGCATGACCGTGGCCGACGATGCCGGCCTCCTCGAGTCCGCCTTCCGGGGCGCGCTCGGCCGGGCCGAGATCGTGATCTCCACGGGCGGCCTCGGCCCCACCGAAGACGACCTCACGCGCGAGGCGGCCGCGGCCGCGCTCGGCCGGTCCCTTCACCGCGACCCCGCGCTCATCGAGGAGCTGAAGGCGCGATTCGCGCGCTTCGGGCGCGTGATGGCGCCGGTCAACGAGAAGCAGGCGGACGTGATCGAGGGCGCGATGGTCCTGCGCAACCCGCGTGGGACCGCGCCCGGGCAGCGCGTCGAAGCGGGCGGGCGCCTGCTCGTGCTCCTTCCCGGACCGCCCCACGAGATGGCGCCGATGTTCGAGGAGCAGGTTCTTCCCGTCCTCCGGCAGCGGGCCGGAGGACGCGTGGTGCGCACGCGCATCCTGAAGATCGCGGCCATGGGGGAGAGCGACGTCGAGCAGGTGGTGGCCCCGGTCTACAAGAACTTCACGAACCCGCGCACCACGATCCTGGGCGGGCCGGGACAGGTCGAGCTCCACCTGACCGCGGAAGCCGCCTCGGCCGAAGAGGCGGAGGCGCGCATCGAAGAGCTGGCGTCCCCGATCCGTGAACGGCTGGCCGGGCGCATCTACAGCGAGGATGGACGCGAGCTGCCGGAGGTGGTGGGCGCGCTGCTGCAGGAGCGCCGGCTCACCCTGGCCATCGCGGAGTCCTGCACGGGCGGCCTGCTCAGCGCGCGGATGACGGAGAGGGCGGGATCGAGCGCGTACTTCGCCCGTTCGTGGGTGCCCTACGCCAACCGGGCGAAGGTCGAGGATCTCGGCATCGACCCCGCGCTCATCGACGGGCACGGCGCGGTCTCCGAAGAAGTGGCCCGCGCGATGGCCAAGGCCGCCCGCGAGAGGGCGCACGCCGACATCCGCGCTCAGCGGCACGGCCGGCGATCGCGTGCGCCGCGTGCATTTCCCGAGCGACCGTGACCGCGTGCGGTTCCAGTCCACGCAGTCGGCCCTGGAGATGATCCGACGAGGGCTCCTCGGCCTCTCGCCGCTGTGACTGCGGAGCCGCCTCCGCGGGAGAAGGCCATCCGCGCCTTCGTCGCCCTCCCGCTGCCGGACACCCTGCGCCCCGCCGTGGCCGAAACCATCCGGCGCTTGACGCCCTCGCTCCCCGGCGTGCGCTTCGTGCGCGACGAAGGCGTGCACGTCACGCTGCGGTTCCTCGGCTGGACGCGGGCGGACACCATCGCGGCGTTGGAAGCGCCGCTTCGCGCCGCCGCCGCCGCCTGCCCGCCCCTGGACGTGGCGGTCCGCGGCCTGGGCACGTTCCCGGAGCGCGGCCGTCCCCGCGTCCTCTGGCTCGGGCTCGGCGTGCCTCGCGCCGCGGCCGCGCTTCAGGCCGCCTGCGAAAGGGCGGCGGTGGGCGCCGGGTTCGAGCCGGAGACGCGCTCCTTCCATCCCCACCTGACCCTCGGCCGCTGGGGTGATCGGGCGCGGCGTCTTCCTCTGCCCGATGTGGACCTCGGGTCGGCCCCTGTCCGCGAGCTCGTCCTCTACCGCAGCGAGCTTCGCCCGTCCGGATCCATCTACACGCCGCTCGCCGTGTTTCCGCTGGGCGGCGCCCCGGCGCCGCTGGGTTAGACTCCGCGATCATCATGGGCCACGGCCCCGTCACTGCGGTCGCGCTCGTCGTCGCCTACCTGCTCGGCTCGATTCCCTTCAGCTACCTCGTCGCCCGGCGGAAGGGGATCGACGTCCGCACGGTCGGCAGCGGGAACGTAGGGGCGACGAACGTCATGCGCAGCGCGGGGCGCGCGGCGGGCCTCGCCGCCTTCGCGCTGGATTTCCTCAAGGGCTCGCTGGCGACATGGCTCGCCCTTCGCATGGCCGGACCGACGGCGGCGGCGGCGGCCGCGGTGATCGCGGTGATCGGGCACATGTACCCGGTTTGGCTCTCCTTCAAGGGTGGCAAGGGCGTGGCCACCGGCGCGGGCGCGTTCCTGCCCATCCTCCCCGTCGCCGCCTTCAGCGGCCTGGTCACGTTCGCCGTGGTGGCGCGCCTCACCCGCTACGCATCCGTGGGCTCGATCGTGGGCACGACCGCGCTCCCGGTCGTGGCCTTCCTGATGCGCGCGCCGGGGCCGTCGTGCGCCGCTGCCACCCTGGCCGCCGCCCTCATCGTCTGGAAGCATCGCGAGAACGTGCGGCGGATCGCCGCCGGCACCGAGCGGCGCCTGGGCGCGCGCGCGGGAGGCATGCCGTGAACGTGGCCGTCATCGGTGCCGGGTCGTGGGGAACGGCGCTGGCCGTCCACCTCGCCCGCAGCACGCACGCGGTACGCCTTTGGGTCCGGGATGCCGCGCGGGCGCGCGAGATCGCCGACGGGCGCGAGAACGCGCGCTATCTGCCCGGAATCGCCCTCCCGGAGCTGAGCGCGACCAGCGACCTCGCCCTCGCCCTGCGGGACGCGGAGATCGCGATCGTCGCCGTCCCCTCCCAGTTCTGCGCAGAGGCCTTCCGCGCCCTCGGGCCCCATCTGGCCGCGGGCACGACGCTCGTGTCCGCGACGAAGGGGCTCGAGCTCGGCACGTTGCGTCGCATGAGCGAGGTCGCCGCGGAGGAAGCGCCCGGCCATCCCGTCGCGGTCCTCTCCGGCCCCTCCTTCGCGCTGGAAGTGGCGCAGGGCCAGCCGACGACGGTGGTGGTCGCCTCCGCCGAGCTCGCGGTGGCGGAGGCGGTGCAGCGCGCGGTCTCGAGCCGGACCTTTCGCGCGTACTCGAGCGACGACGTGATCGGAGTCGAGCTGGGCGGCTCGCTCAAGAACGTGATCGCCATCGCCGCCGGCATCGTGGATGGCCTCGGTTACGGACACAACACGGTGGCCGCGCTCGTCACGCGGGGGCTCGCCGAGATGAGCCGCCTCGCGGTGGCCCTGGGCGCCCGCCCGGACACGCTCTCCGGTCTGGCCGGGCTCGGCGACCTCGTCCTCACGTGCACGGGTGCGCTCTCCCGCAACCGGCGCCTCGGTCAGGCCCTGGGCGCCGGACACGCGGTCGCGCAGGCTCTGGCCGAGCTGCACATGGTCGCGGAGGGCGTCCGCACCACGCAGGCCGCCTGCGACCTGGCCCGCACGGCCGGCGTGGAGATGCCGATCGCGCAGCAGATGCGGGCCGTCCTCTACGAGGGCAAACCGCCCCGTGAAGGCGTGGACGAGCTGATGTTGCGGACGCTCAAAAGGGAGTAAACTTAGGGCCCGCAGCGGGGCGGGCGGGCCGCCAGCGGCGAACCTGAATGTATCGGCTGATCTATCAGGACGGAGACACCCCGCAGGCGTACACGTTCACCGAGGGCGAAGTCACGATCGGTCGCTCGCCCGATTGCCAGATCGTCCTCAAGGACTTCGGCATCTCGCGCACCCACGCCCGGCTCGTCGCCGACGAGGAGGGCGTGCGGATCCAGGACCTCAAGTCCAAGAACGGCACCCAGGTCAACGGCGTGCCCGTCGTGGAAGCACCCCTCAAGGACGGGGACCGGATCCTCCTCGGCAAGTTCCAGCTCGCCTTCAGCAAGACGCTCGAAGGCAAGGTCGTGCTCGACGAGGCCAAGCCCCTCTCCGAAGAGGCGGGCACGATCATCCGCAGCGTCGGCGAGCTCAGCAAGCTCCTTTCCGATACCGGCCAGCGCGAAGCGGTGGGGCTGGCGGAGAAGAAGGTCTCCGCCGACGTCCTGGACGTCGAGAAGGCGAACCGCATCCTCAAGGTCCTCACCAAGGTCGCGGAGACGCTCATCGCGGTCCGGCCGGTGGAAGAGGTCCTGCAGCAGGTCATGGACATCGTCTTCGAGCACATCCCGGCCGACCGTGGGTTCCTCATGCTCAGCGAGGACGGCTCGGACAAGCTCACCCCGATGGTCGTCAAGCACCGCAACTCCAACTCCGCGGACGAAGGCAAGATCTCGATCTCGAAGACCATCGCCGACCGCGTCACCAAGGATCGCGTCTCCATCCTCACGTCGGACGCGATGGTCGACCCCCGCTTCGGCGCCGGTGATTCCATCCGCTTCCACGGCATCCGCAGCGCCATGTGCGCGCCCCTCTGGAACCAGGCCCACGTCATCGGGATCATCCACGTGGACTCCCCGATGCTGGCGAATTGCTTCACCCTGAACGACCTCGACCTCCTGACCGCGCTCGCGAACTACGCGGCGGTGGCGGTCGAGCGCGCGCGCCTCAACCAGAAGATCGTGGCCGAGGAGAAGAAGAGGGAGCGGCTGGGCCGGTTCCTCTCCCCCCAGGTGACGGCGCGGATCATCGCCACCTCCGAGTCGCAGGGCATGGCCCTGGGGGTGCCCGAGGTCAAGGACGTCAGCGTCCTCTTCTCGGACATCGTGGGCTTCACCACCATGTCCGAGAAGATGAGCCCGGCGGCGGTATCGCTGCTCCTGAACGACTACTTCTCGCGGATGACGGACATCATCTTCAAGTACGAGGGAACGCTCGACAAGTACATCGGCGACGCCATCATGGCCGTCTTCGGCGCCCCCCTGGACATGCCCGACCATTGCGTCCGCGCCATCAAGGCCGCCCTCGAGATGCGGGACCAGCTCGAGGCCTTCAACTCCGATCGCAAGGACGGGCCGACCATCCGCATCCGCATCGGCATCAACAGCGGCAAGGCGGTCGCGGGCGAGCTCGGCGGCATCAACAAGAAGGAGTACACCGTCCTCGGCGACACCGTGAACACGGCCAGCCGCCTGGAGAGCTCGGTGGCCAAGCCCATGCAGGTCGTGGTCGGCGAGAACACCTACCATGCCGCCAAGGCCCAGTTCGATTTCAAGAGCCTGGGCCCCGCGACCTTGAAGGGCAAGGAACGGACGGTCGAAGTGTACGAGGTGCTCGGGCCGATCGGCATGGCCGCGGGCGCGGCCCCGCCGCCCTCCACCGCCTCGCGGGAAGCATAGCGAGTGGCGGCCGCAGGAGCTACCGCCCCCGCCCCTCCTGGAGGGCCGGATGCCCCTGCGCCCGCGCGCCGCCGCGGCCGCATCCTCCACTCGCTGCTCCTCCTGCTCTTCGCCGTCGGCGTGGTGCCCCTGGTGGCCACGTCCTTCTACCTCGTCTCCAAGAGCCGCGAGATCCTGGAGCTCGACCAGAAGAGCATCCAGCTCGACAAGGCGCGGAGCCTCTCGCAGCAGGTCTCGACCTACCTGAAGAGCCTTCAGTCGCAG
>QHVP01000106.1:8281-11411 GCA_003222295.1 Acidobacteriota bacterium
GCGCTCGGGGGTGCAGCTCAATGAGCCCATCATCGAGCAGCTCCTGCAGGAGGGCGTGCTGCGCGGCCTGCAGGACAACCCGATGGTCAGCCATCCGGTGATCTCGACGTCGCTGCAGGAGCCGGTCATGGTCCTGGAGGAGCCGGTCCGGCCGGGCGGGGCCGCGCCCCAGGGCGTGGTGCTCGTGGTGGCGAGCCTGGGCCCGCTGTGGAACACCACCAAGCAGATGGGACAAGAAGGCCTCTTCGACGTGTACGTCGTGGACGGCCGCGGCTGGCTGGTGGCCCACTCCGACCCCTCGCGGCTGCAGGGCGACCTCGACGTCTCCGGGGTCGAGATCGTCCGCCAGTTCACGGAGTCGGGCGGCAAGGCGGGCGCCACCGTGCCCTTCACCATCCGGACGCCGAAGGGCACCAGCCAGATGCTCGGGACCTATGCCGCGGTGCCCGAGTCGAGCTGGGGCGTCATCGTCCAGGTCGAGCAGGACAAGGCGTACTACAGCGCGATCCAGATGCGCTACCAGTCCCTGGCGCTGGTGGCGCTGGTCACGATCGCCGCCATAGTCTTCGGCACCCTCTTCGCGGGCGAGATCAGCCACCCCATCCAGGACCTGGCCCGCGGGGCCCGGCGCCTGGCCGGCGGCGACTACGACACGCGCGTGTCCGTGAAGAGCAAGAACGAGGTCGGGGTCCTCGCCGACACCTTCAACCAGATGGGCGACGAGATCCAGAAGGCCTTCCTGGAGATCCTGCGGCAGGCGAACGTGAACAAGGAGTTGTTCATGGGCTCCATCCGCATGCTCGCCAACGCCATCGACGAGAAGGACCCGTACACCCGGGGCCATTCCGAGCGGGTGGCCTTCTATTCGATGCTCATGGCCCGGCAGATGGGGATGTCGGACGAGGAGGTGGAGCGCGTTCACCTGTCCGGGATCATCCACGACGTGGGAAAGATCGGCATCGAGGACCGGATCCTGCGCAAGCCGGCCGCGCTCACCGACGACGAGTACGAGATCATGAAGCAGCACCCGCGCAAGGGGGAGCACATCCTGGACGCGGTGCCTCGTCTGAAGGAGATGGCGGGCGCGGGACTGATGCACCACGAGAACTGGGACGGGAGCGGCTACCCGGACGGCAAGAAGGGCGAGGAGATCCCGCTGCTCGGACGCATCGTGAGCGTGGCCGACGCCTTCGACGCCATGACCACCGACCGTCCCTATTCGAAGGCGATGACGTTCGAGGTGGCCCTGGGCTCACTCCGGCCAAGGCCCGCCGCGCGTCGGTGGCCGCGCGCCAGCCGGGCGAGGCGGTCGCGTCTTGAGAACGAGGAGGACCATGACTCATTTCCGTTTCTGGATGCTGGCCCTGGCCGTGAGCGTGCCCGCGGTGGCCGCGCCGCAAGCGGTCGACCCGGAGTCGAGCTTCAACGCCGGCCTCAACCATCTTCGCGAGGGCCGCCCGGGCATGGCGGTGGAGGCGTTCCGCAAGGCGGTGCGCGAGGACGGCAAGAACCCCTATTTCCAGAAGGGACTGGGACAGGCGTACCTGGCGAGCGGCAAGTACGACGACGCGATCGCGAGCTTCCGCAAGGCGCTCGAGCTGAACCAGTACTACGTCGACGTGCGCAACGACCTGGGGACGGCGCTCATGCTGTCCGGCCGGCGAAACGAGGGCAAGAACGAGTTCATCACCGCGTTCAACGACGCCACGAACCCCACGCCGGAGATCTCGGCACGCAACCTCGGCACCGCCTACCTCGAGGACAAGCAGTACACGGAGGCCATCAACTGGTTCCGCACCAGCCTCAACCGCAATCACAACTACCCGGACGCCTACCTCGGGCTCGGCGATGCCCTGGTGGCTTCGGGACATCTGGACGAAGCGGTAGGGACGCTGGAGACGGGGGCCAAGGAGTGCCCGCAGAGCGCCGCCATCCTCGTCAGCCTGGGCGAGACCTACTCGCGCGTCGGGCGGCTGGGCGAGGCTCGGTCGCGTCTGGAGGAAGCGCGAAGGCGTGATCCCGTCGGCGCCGTCGGGCGGCGGGCGGCCCAGCTCCTGCAGCAGTTCCCGTCGAAATAGTTTCGGCCGCGAAGCGCGGGGTCGGACGCGACCGAAACTAATATTGGTTTTCGTCGCTCCGTCCGTAGGTCACGCGACGAAAACTATGCCCTATCAGCGCATCCTGGACGATCTCCTCCAGTCCGTCGGCGGCCACGCGGCGCTGCTCCTCGATGGCGAGGGCGAGGTGGCCATCCAGGCGGGCACGCGCGACGAACGACATCGCCTGATCGGCGCCTACCAGGGCATCGGGCTGGCCACCGCCCGCAAGACCCTCGCCAAATACGGTGGGGGCGGGCCCATCCGCTACATGCTGTGCCGGTACGCGGCGGGCGTGGTCATCCTGCGCCCACTGAAGGACGGGTACTACCTCATCCTTTCGATGCCCATCGACGGACGGGTGGCCGAGGGCGTTCATCGTTCCGAGGTCACCCAAGAGAAGCTCAACCGGGAGCTGTGATGGAAGACTCCTTCCTCGGCCGCTTCCGGAAAGGGCTGGAGCGGACGCGCGACATCCTGGGCGCGGACGTTGAAGATCTGGTGCGCGGCCGCCGCCCGCTCAAGCCCGAGGACCTCGACAAGGTCGAGGAAGCCCTCATCGCCGCCGACTTCGGCCTGCCCGCGACCCGGCAGGCCATGGAAGTCCTGCGGGCGAAGAGCGCCCAGATCTGGACGGGCGGCGCGGAGGCGATGCGCTCGATGCTGCGCGACGAGATCCGCTCCATCCTGACGCGGCCGACGGGAGTGGTCCCGTTCGCGACGAAGCCCTGGGTCGTCTTCGTGGTAGGCGTGAACGGCGTGGGGAAGACGACGACGATCGGCAAGCTCGCGGCGGCCTGGAAAGCGGAGGGCCGCACGGCGCTGGTGTGCGCGGCCGACACCTTTCGCGCGGCCGCGGCGGAGCAGCTCGAGATCTGGGCGCGGCGCACGGGGGCGCCGTTCCATCGCGGCGCGGAGGGAACGGACCCGAGCGCGGTCTTGACCGACGCCCTCCGCATCGCGCGCAGCAAGGGCCATGACGCCGTGCTCGTGGACACCGCGGGCCGGCTGCACACCAAGGGAAACCTGATGGC
>QHVP01000101.1 GCA_003222295.1 Acidobacteriota bacterium
CCACGCTGAATGATGCCGCGCGCGGAGACCCGATGCAGGTCCTGATCGTCAACCAGGCCGAGGTGCGCCGCCTGCTGCCCATGGCGGAGTGCCTGGACGTCATGGAACGGGCGCTGGCCGCCCTGGCCCGCGGCGAGGCGCAGCTGCCCCTGCGCCAGGTGCTGATGCTGCCGGAAGGGCAGGGGGCGTTCGCGGCCATGCCCGCCCACCTCTCCTCGCCGGCGGCGATCGGGATCAAGGTCATCACCGTCTTCCCCGGGAATCACGGCACGGAATACGACTCGCACCAGGGGGCGGTGCTGCTGTTCGAGACGGAGCGCGGCCGGCTCCTCGCCGTCATGGACGCAAGCTCCATCACCGCCATTCGCACGGCCGCGGTCTCCGGCGTGGCCACGCGCGCCCTGGCCCGCCCGGAAGCGAGCGTGCTCGCGCTCCTGGGCAGCGGGGTCCAGGCGGCCACGCACATGGACGCGGCCCTTCTCGTGCGTCCGCTGCGGCGGGTGCGCGTGTGGAGCCGCGATCCCGCCCACGTCGCGCGGTTCGTGGAGGCGGCACGGCGCCGCCATCGTCTCGACATCCAGCCCGCGGCCAGCGCGCGCGAGGCGGTCGAGGACGCGGACGTGGTCTGCACGGTCACGTCGTCCCGGGAGCCCGTCCTGGAGGGGGCGTGGCTGCGGCCCGGGACCCACGTGAACGCGGTGGGGGCCAGCGTGCGCACCGCCCGCGAGCTGGATTCGGCGGCGGTGGCCGCGGCCCGCGTCTTCGTGGATCGGCGCGAGTCCGCGGCCAACGAAGCGGGCGACCTCCTCATCCCGCGCGCGGAAGGGGCCATCGGCGACGACCACGTCCAGGGCGAGCTCGGCGAAGTGCTCATCGGGAAGGTGGGCGGTCGGCGCACGGAAACGGAGATCACCGTGTTCAAGTCCCTTGGCCTCGCCGTCGAGGACGTCGCCTCCGCCCATCACATCCACGCGCGCGCGCGGGCGGCGGGGGTGGGGACCTGGGTCGAGCTGGGAGGCGGCCGCGAAGCCTCCGGTTGACGCGCCGACCCTCGCCGACGTACGCGCGGCGCGCGAGCGCCTGGCCGGGCTCGTGCTGCGCACGCCGCTCGTCCGCCTGGCCATGGAGGGCGTGCCCGCCGAGATCCATCTCAAGCTGGAGAACCTGCAGCCCATCGGGTCGTTCAAGCTCCGCGGCGCGACCAACGCCATGGCCCTGGCCGGACCTGATGGCCTGCGCGACGGCGTCTACACGGCCAGCGCCGGCAACATGGCCCAAGGGGTGGCCTGGTCCGCGCGCCGCCTCGGCGTCGCCGCCACCGCCATCGTCCCCGACCACGCGCCCGAGGCGAAGCTGTCCGCGCTGGCGCGCCTGGGGGCGCGAGTGGAGAAGGTGCCGTTCGATGAGTGGTGGCAGGTCCTCGTCGAGCACGGGCAACCGGGCCGCGAAGGACTGTTCCTCCACCCCGTCTGCGACCGCGCGGTCATGGCCGGCAACGGCACCATCGGGCTCGAGATCCTCGAGGACCTTCCGGACGTGGAGACCGTGCTCGTGCCCTACGGCGGCGGCGGGCTCTCCTGCGGGATCGCCGCCGCCCTCCGGGGCAGCGGCGCGCGCGCGCGCGTGATCGCCTGCGAAGTGGACACGGCGGCGCCGCTCTCCGCCGCCCTGGCCGCGGGCCGGCCCGTCCCTGCGTCCTACACCGCCAGCTTCGTGGACGGCATCGGGGCCAAGAGCGTGCTCGCGGAGATGTGGCCGCTGGCCAGCCGCCTGCTCGACGGCGCGCTCTCCAGCTCCCTGGCCGACGTGGCCGCGGCCGTGCGCCTCCTGGCCGAGCGCGCGCACGTGGTGAGCGAGGGCGCGGGCGCGGCTCCGCTGGCGGCGGCGCTCTCCGGGCGGGCGGGCAAGGGGAAGACGGTCTGCGTCGTCTCGGGGGGGAACATCGACGCCGGCGTCCTGGCCCGGATCCTGTCCGGGGAGATGCCCTGAGTCCCGCTCGATAGAGCAGTTGACAGATAGGATCGCAGTTGTGATATACATGCCGGCGTGAGCCCGTCCCCCGGCCGCTGGTACCTGCTCGTCCACCAACTGCCCCCCAAGCCCCTCTACCTGCGCGCGAAGGTGCGCCAGCGCCTGGCCCGGGTCGGGGCCCTCGCCCTCAAGAACTCCGTATACGTCCTCCCCGCCCGGCCGGAGTGCCTGGAAGACCTCCAATGGATCGCGCAGGAGGCGGAAGCGGGCGGGGGGGAGGCCTTCGTGTGCGAGGCCGCGTTCGTGTCGGGGGTCGAGGAGGGCGCGCTGGCGCGGCGCTTCCAGGAGGAACGCGCGGCGGACTATCGCGCCTGGGCGGCGGAGGCGCGACGTGCGCTCGAGGGCGGCACGGACGAGAGCCGGGAGCGACTGAAGAAACGCTGGGCGGAGATCCGCGCGATCGACTTCTTCGACGCGCCCGCCGGCAAGGAGGCCCAAGCCATGCTGACCGCGCTGGAGAAGAGGGCCGGACGCGATTCCGGCACCGGACCGGGGAGGGGCGTGCGCGACCTCGTGGGAAAGGTGTGGGTGACGCGCCGGGACGTCCACGTCGACCGCATCGCGACGGCCTGGCTGGTGCGCCGCTTCATCGACGCCCGCGCCCGCTTCCGTTTCATCGACCCCGCCCGCGAGCGGCCGCGGACGGGCGAGATCGGCTTCGACATGGTGGGAGGGACGTTCACCCACGAGGGAGACCGTTGCACCTTCGAGACCGTGCTCGGCCGGCTGGGCGGACGCGATCGGCCGCTCGGACAGGTCTCGGAGATCGTCCACGACCTCGATCTCAAGGACGGGAAGTACGGGCGGCCGGAGGCGGCCGGCGTGGGCCAGCTCCTGGCCGGGCTCTATGCCGTGGAGGCGGACGACGAGAAGCGCCTCGGGCGCGGCGGCGTTCTCTTCGACGACCTCCATGCCTCGTTCGCGTCCGGGCGGCCCGCGCGCCCGGCCGCCGCCCGCCTGCGGAAGGGGGAGACCGGTGGACGAAGCGCCGGCCCGCGCAAGCGCCGGCGGGGATGAACCCCGCCTCCTGAGCGCGCGGGCTCCGGCTCGGCCCCGGGAGGCTGGGCTGACCGCGGGGCGGACGACGCTGATGCTGTCGCGCGAGGACGTCGCGCGCCTGGTGACGATCGAGGAGTGCATCCGCGTCGTCGAGGACGCCTTCCGGCGGGAAGCCGAGGGGACCACGCTGCCCGCCGCCGTCCTGTCCGTCCCGGCGGCCGGGGGCGGCTTCCACGTGAAGGCGGCGGGCCTGAAGGGCCGGCCAGGGTGGTTCGCGGCGAAGGTCAACGCGAACTTCCCCTCCAATCCCGCTCGCCATCGCCGGCCCACCATCCAGGGCCTGGTCGTGCTGTGCGAGACCGAGCTCGGGTATCCGCTGGCGGTGATGGACTCGACGGAGATCACGGCCTTGCGCACCGCCGCCGCCAGCGCGGTGGCCGCGCGGCACCTGTGCCGCCCGGATGCGGAGGTGCTGGCCGTCATCGGCTGCGGCCGCCAGGGTCTGCGGCACGTGCGGGCCCTCGCGCACGTGCGTCCTTCGCTGCGACGCGTGCTGGCCGTCGATTCCGATCACCGGCGGCTCGACGCCTTCACGGCTGATGTGCAGCGGAGCGGACTCGCCGTCGAGATCGTCCCCGAGGCCGGCCTCGCGGCGAGGCGTGCGGACGCCGTGGTCACGTGCACGCCGTCGCCACGGCCGCTGCTCGGGCCCGGCGACCTCGCGCCCGGCGCGTTCCTGGCCGCGGTGGGGGCGGACAGCCCGGGCAAGCAGGAGGTCGATCCGGTCCTGATGGCGAGCGCACGCGTGGTCGTGGACGTGCTCGCCCAGTGCGCGGTGATGGGCGACCTTCATCATGCGATCGCCGCGGGCGGCATGAGGGAGGGCGACGTGCACGCGGAGCTGGCCGACGTGGTGGCGGGCCGGCGTGCGGGGCGCCGGTCGCCCGATGAAGTCTTCATCTTCGACAGCACGGGCACGGCCCTGGAAGACGTGGCCGCCGCCGTCCTCGCCTACGAGAAGGCGATGGCGGCCGGCGCGGGCGTGCGAATCGATCTCGTGGGGTGATTCACGCCGTCTCCTCCCGTGGGAGCCCGTCGTCCCGCGCGAAGTCGATCTCGCCGCGCTCGGGGTCGGCGCGGACCAGGCGCACGCGTACCGCGTCGCCGACGTCGAGGCCGGGCTCGCCGGCCACGACGCGGCCGTCCACCGGCGGCCGCAGCGTGCGGACCCAGGTGGCCTTGGCCGAAGCGCCCGTCACCAGCGCGTCGAAGCTCTCGCCGATGTGGTCCGAGAGCAGGAGCGCGCTGGCCGCCTTCTTGACCTGCCGCTCCACGCGGTTGGCGGCGTCCTCCTGCCGCGTGCAGTGGCGGGCCAGCTCCTCCAGCTCCGCGCGCGCGTAGGGCGGCGGCGCGCCCGCCAGCAGTGCCTTCACGAGCCGCTGGGTGACGAGGTCCGGGTAGCGCCGGTTGGGCGCCGTGGAATGCGTGTAGTCGCGGACGGCGAGGCCGAAGTGTCCCGCGCCTTCCGTGCCCGGCTCGTGCACGACGTACTCGCCGGCCCCCAACAGCTTGACCACGGCCAGGGAGAGGTCGGGGAAGCGCAGGGGGTCGGCCGCGCGCATCCGGCGCAGGAACTCGGCCAGGGCCGCCGCGTCCGGCTGCGCGGGAAGGGTGACGCCCTTGGCGGCGGCGAGCGCCTCCAGGCGGTCCCAGCGCTCGGGCGAGCGCACGACACGCCGCAGGCTCGGCACCCCGTGGTCCTGGAGGAAGCGCGCGGTCGCCTCGTTGGCCGCGATCATGAAGTCCTCGATGAGCTGCCGCGCGCGGTCCTTCTCCTGCGGGCGCAGCTCGACCACGCGGCCGTCGCGCAGGACCGGCCGCGCCTCGATCGTCTCCAGGGGCAGAGCGCCGCGCTCGTGGCGGCGCGCGCGCAGACGGCGCGCCACCTCGTCCTGCCGGCGGAGCTGATCGGCCAGCGCGAGCGAAGCCGACACCTCCGGCGGGGCGGGCCCGGTGCCCTCCAGCCAGGCCGCCACCGTCTCGTAGACCAGGCGCGCGTGGTTGCGCACGCGTGACTCGAAGAGGTCGGTGCCGCCGATCCTTCCCTCGGCATCCACCTCGAAGGCCACCACCACGCTCAGGCGGTCCTCGCCCTCGACCAGGGAAGTGAGGTCGGCGCAGAGTCGCTCCGGCAGCATGGGGAAGGTGCGGGCCGCGGTGTACACGGAAGTCGTGTTGAGCCGGGCGTGCGCGTCCATGGGCGTGTCGCGCGCGACCGCGGCATCGACGTCGGCCACCGCCACCAGGACGCGCGTCCCCGCCGCGCCGAGGTCCTCGCTGAGGGTGAGCTGATCGAAGTCGCGCGTGTCGTCGTTGTCGATCGAGCACCAGGCGGCCGCGGTCAGGTCGCGCACCCCGCCCCCCGCCCGCCGCGCGGGGTCGGTCAGCGCCTCCGCCTGCCGTACCGCTTCCGGTGGGAAGTCGGGCTCCAGCCCCCGCTCGCGCATGGCCTCCACGGCCAGGGCGGCCAGATCGACGACGGGGGGACCGCCGGCGTGATTCAGGAGCGTCTCCGCGCGGACTTGGCCGGACGCGGCGCCTTCGCGGCGGCGGCGAGCGGCCGCGGCGTGTCCGCCTCGCGCTCGCGCTCCGCGCGCTCGCGGGCCAGCCGGGTCTGGGCGGCGTAGGCCTCCAACACCACCTTGACGGCTTGCGCCGGATCGTCCGTCATCATCATGAGGTCGATGTCGGTGGCCGCGATCTTGCCCTCGCGCAGGGCGCGGGCCTGCAGCCAGCGGACCAGCCCCGCCCAGTAATACCGTCCGAAGAGGACGACGGGGAACTGATAGATCTTGCCCGTCTGGATGAGGGTGAGCGCCTCGAACAGCTCGTCGAGGGTGCCGAAGCCGCCGGGGAAGATCAGGAAGGCGGTCGAGTACTTGATGAACATCATCTTCCGCACGAGGAAGTAGCGGAAGTTGATGAGGGTGTCGACGTAGGGATTCGCGTGCTGCTCGAAGGGCAGCTCGATGTTGCACCCGATGGAGCGGCCGCCCCCCTCGCGCCCGCCGCGGTTGGCCGCTTCCATGATCCCGGGGCCCGCGCCCGTGATGATGGCGAATCCTTCCTTGGCCAGGAGGCGGGACACCTCCTGGGCGACGCCGTACCAGGGATCGCTGGGCCCGATGCGCGCGGAGCCGAAGACGGTGACCGCCTTGGTCACACCGGCCAGGCGGTCGAAGCCTTCGATGAACTCGCCCGTGATGCGCATGAGCCGCCAGGTGTCCGTGCGCGTGAAGTCGTCCGGCCGGGCCCCGCCCTGGGAGAGGGTCAGCAGCTTCTCGTCCTCGGTGACCGGCGTGAGGTACGGGTCGCGGATGGCGTCGTCGATGGGACGCTCGGCGACGTCGCGGCGGGCGCCTCGCAGGCGTCCCGCCTCGCGGTGCCCGATCTCGGTCCGCTCGCGCACACCTTCCACGGCCTGTCGCCCCGCCCGGGCCAGGACCTCGGGACCCATCTTCTTGCCGCCGGCGGTACGCGGCACGCCCCTGCGGGGCATGGCGGAAGGTCCGCGCCGGGACGATGAGCTCATGCGCTCAGTGTATGCGACCGCTCAGCGCCGCGCCGCCGCCACCCAGGCCTCGACGTCCTCGAGCTTGCGCGGGATCCGGGAAGACAGATGGCGGTACCCGGTCTCGGTCACCATGACCTCGTCCTCGATGCGCACGCCGAAGCCGCGCTCGGGCAGGTACACGCCGGGCTCGACCGTGAAGATGGCGCCGACGGGCAAGGGGAGGTCGTAACGCCCCGCGTCGTGCACGTCGAGGCCGACGAAGTGCCCGAATCCGTGGATGAAGGCCTCGAGATACCCGGCCCGCTTGAGGGACGCCTCCGCGACCTTCTGCAGGTCGGCCATGCTCACGCCGGGCTTGATGGCGGCGAAGATGTCCTCCTGCGCCTGGTACACCGCGCGGTACACGCGGGCCTGCTCGTCCGTGAACTGGCCGCTGACCGGGTACGTGCGCGTGATGTCGGAGGCGTAGCGGCCGTACTCGGCGGCGGCGTCGATCACGACGAGGTCGCCCGCCCTCAGCAGGCGGTCGTTGTGGTCCCAGTGCAGGACGGCCCCGTTGGGCCCGCTGCCGACGATGGAGGAGTAGCTCAGGCCGGTGGCTCCGTTCGAGAAGAACGCGTACTCGATCTTCGTCTGGACGTCGCGTTCGGTCACGCCGGCCACGGTGGCGCGCGCCGCCGCCTCGTGGCCCGCGCGCGTGATCTCGATGGCGCGCTCCAGCAGGGCCAGCTCTGGCGGCTCGTGGGCCGCGCGCAGCCGGGCGAGGAGGTCACGCTTGTAGACGACCTTGAGGCCCAGGGCTCCCGCGACCTGCTTGCTGAGGACGGCATCGGGCCGCTCGTCCTTGACCTCGTCCACGGGCGCGATGACGGCCACGCAGTCCGTGCCCATCGCCGCCGCCACCGCCGCGCGATCGGGACGGCCGCGCAGGACGCGGTCGACCCCGTAGCGTTCGAGGAGGGCGGGGGAGAGGGGCTCGCGCGGTCCCGTCCACCGCTCGCGCTCGGGATCGCGTGATCGGAGGAAGAGCACGGTGCGGTCGTACTTCGCCTTGGGCGCCAGCAGGAGCCAGGCCTCGCCCTCGTTGATGCCGGTCAGCCACAGGAAGTTGCCGTCCTGGCGATAGTCCTCGGTCACGCCGCTCATCTCCCCGCGGGCGGCGAGGACGGCCACGCAGCCGTCCAGCTCGTGCATCACGCGCTCGCGGCGGTCACGGTAGACCGCGGGGAGGAGGTCCGGCGGTGGGACGGGAGGAGTGGGCGCGGCGAAGATCAAGGAAGCCAACGCGATGAGCATGGAACCTCCGCGAAGGAGGCACACTAGCACAGCAACAGAACCGATCGACCCGGTTATCAGATAAGACGTTGTGGCCAGGTCGGTCTGTCTTCAGGGGTTCAGCGGGCCCGGGCCCCTCTTGCTGCGCGGCGCCCCGGCTTCACGATCGCGCCGCTCGCGTCCCTCACGATCCCGTGCGACGCGTCGACCTCGTCCAGGAACTGCGCCACCAGCTCGTCCGGCGGGCGCTGCCCGTCCGGGAAGACGAACACGTGGATGTGGTTGCGCCGCTCCTTGAGGGCTTCGACCTTGCCGTCCCTCTCGAGCTGCGCGATCCGGTCCATGAGGAACTGCTGCTCGTCCGCGGCCATGTACCGGTAGGAGATGTCGAAGGCGCACCCCGTGGTGTGCGGGGGGAACTCCACTTTCGTGGCGTTGGCGTTGACGCGGCCCAGGCGCCGCTGGTATCGCTCCGTGCGCACGAGGGACGAGATGGGCAGCAGACGGCCGAAGCGCTGGTGGTACTCGCGCGCGAGCTCGAGGATGAGGTCGCGCGCTCCCGGCCTGATGAGGCTGAGCAGGCGCTCGTCGAGCTGCGCGCGCTGGGCCGGGTCCTTGAGGTCGTAGCTCCGGCCCCCGAAGTCCGCGGCCAGGGCGGTGAGGTCCGAGCCCTTCTTCAGGAGGGCCTCGCGCTTGGTGGAGTCGTCGTAGTAGGACGCGAGGGTCTTGAGCCGGGTCTCGGCACTGGCGCGCATGCGCCGGCTGGGCGACTCCTTCGCGAGGTCGGCCAGAGACGTCCTCTCCGCATCGAGGTCGGCCGCGGAAGCGAAGAGCGGCACATCCTTGTGCGCGTCGGGATCGTACGCAGCCATCGGGTCGTCCGAGGCGTCGAGTCCGATGTCGTAGAGGATGTAGTCCTCGCCCAGCGGCGGGAGCTCGACCAGCTTTCCCGCCCGCAGCATCGCCGCCAGGTCGCCGTCGTCCTGCGGGAGCTCGAGCTGCTCCTGCCGCGTGTCGGCCATCTGGACGGCGAGGAAGCGGCGTCGATCGCTGTAGTGCTGCAGCTCCGCGGGCACGGTGACGCGGGCGGCCAGACCCATGGCCTGGCCACGATCCTCCTGGACGCGGGCGTGGGCCACGTCGTAGGGCTCGGCCGGCGGCGAGGCAGCCGGGCTCGGCTCCGCCGGCGCGGTCGTCGAAGGGGCCGCGGTGGAAGGCGGCTCGGCCGGACTGGTCACCGCGGGCGAAAGCGCAGCCGTCGATGGATTTTGCCCGGATGGGGCAGAACGATCCCCGCGTGCCCAGAGGGCGTATCCGCCGATCACCGCAACTAGCAGGAGGATCGCGGCTTGATGATGGCGTCGAATCCTACGGCCGGGTGGCTCTTCCATGACCTTTCAAAGTCAGCAAGATCCAGGCCACCTAGGGACGGTCAGACCCGGCCCGCGCGCCCGCGCCGTCGTGGGCGTGGGCGGTACGGTCCGAGCTGTCGGTCCAGCTCGGCGCGCAAGTCCTCGGGCGTGAACGCG
>QHVP01000611.1 GCA_003222295.1 Acidobacteriota bacterium
GCCGACACTCCCGGCAGCGTTCCGAGTTGCCCGGTCAACGAGGCGTAGAACCGCGCCCGTGACCGAGGTGTCGGATAGCGCCTGGCGGGAAGGCTGAGCTCGGCCGTGAGCACGCCGTCGGGATCGAACCCGGGCGGCTCCGCGACCAGGTGGCGGAGGCTCTCGACCACGAGCCCGGCCCCGACGAGGAGGACGATCGCGAGCGCCATCTCCGCCGCCACCAGGGCGCCCGAGATGCGGCGCCGCGAAACGGCCGGAAGCCGTCCTCCGTGCAGCGAATCCGCCGGCTGCACGCGCGTGGCCTGGAGGGCGGGGAGCAGGCCAAAAGCGACTCCGCTGAGGAGCGCGGACACGACGCCGAAGAGGAGCACGCGCCCATCGACGGCGACCTCGGCCAGCCGCGGGACCCGGCCGGGAGCGAGAGCGACGAGAAGCTTCACCAGCCACGCCGCCAGGGTGACGCCGGCGGCCGCCCCCAGCAGCCACAGGACCACGATCTCGGTGAGGACCTGCCGGGCTACCCGGAGCCGGCTGGCTCCGAGGGCGACGCGCACCGCGATCTCGTGGCGCCGCGCCAGCGCCCGGGGCAGGAGGAGGTGCGCCACGTTGGTCGCCGCGATGAGCAGCAGGAACGTGACCGCGACGAAGAGGACGACCAGTGGCGCGCGCGCGTCCTCAACCGTCGCCTCGTGGAGAGGACGCACATGCACGCCGCGGCCGGAATTGCTGTCCGGCCATTGCTTCTCCAGCCGCCGTGCGATCGTGTCCAGCTCGCCCAGGGCCTGCGCGATCGACGACTCCGCGCGCAGCCGGCCCACGACGCCGAGGTACCGCGTTCCGCCACTGAGGAGGGTCGGGCCGTCACCGGACAAGGGCAGGAAGACCTGCGCTTCGCGCGCCGAGGACGGCGGCCGGAAGGACGCGGGCAGGACGGCGACCACGGTGAACGGATCGCCGTCCACGATGAGCGTCCGCCCGACGACGGACTCGTCGCCGCCGAAGCGCCGCTGCCAGAAGCCGTGCGAAAGGACGGCCACCTTCTCCGGCCGCTCGTCCGCCTCCGGCCCGAACAGCAGTCCGCGTGCGGCGGGGATGCCCAGGACGTCGAAGAAGGCGGCGGTCACGCGCGCGGCGGGAGCATGCTGCGGCTCGGGACCCCCGATCACGACCCCCGCCGCGTGGTAGGCCGCCATCGCCTCGAACGAGCGGCTCTGGGTGCGCCACTGCGAGAATTCCGGATAGGAGACGACTCCCGTGCGCGTGTGGCGCAGCGCGTTCGTCGTGTAGAGCGCGACCAGGCGCTCCGGATGGGGATAGGGAAGCGGCCTCAGCAAGACCCCGTCGACGACGCTGAAGAGCGCCGTGCTCACGCCGATGCCGACGGCCATGGTCACCAGAGCCACGGCCAGGAAACCGGGACTGCGCCGCAGCGAGCGCGTGGCGAGACGAACGTCGTCGAGGAGGCCCGCCATCATCTCGGGTTCTTCTTTCGAATCTCCTCGAGCCTCTTCTTGAGGTAATCCTCGTACTCCTTCTTGAGCTCCGGGTCCTTCGGGCTGCCGTAGATCTCGCTCGACTTGTACTTGCCCTCGTCGAACTTCTTGCGCGTCCACTCGTCGTGGACGTGCACCTCGTCCGCGTTGTCGACCACCTTCTGGACGAGGGCGGGAGGAATGAAGTAGACGCCCTCGGAGTCGCCGAAGACGAGATCCCCGGGCATCACCGTGGCCTTGCCGATGCGCACGGGGACGTTGAGGCCGCTGATCATCACGTTGTTGATGGCGCTGGGGTGCACGTCCCGGAAGTACGCGGGCATGTCCATCCCCGAGATGCCGTCCAGGTCCCGGATGGCGCCGTCCACCACCAGGCCGCCGTTCCTGGTGGTCTTCAGGATGTAGTAGAAGAGGTTGTCGCCGACGATCGTCCCGCCTTCCTGCTGGCCGAAGAGGTCCACCATGCAGCATGTCGATGGCGGTCTGGTTGAACATGCGGGGCAGTCCGGCCGCCTTGGCCCGGTCGTTCATCACCGTCTCGAGGTCGGGCCGCACGGGCATGAACTGCACGGTGAACGCGCGGCCGACCAGCTTCCGGTCGGGGTGGAGCACCCGGAAGTCGCCCGCGTACTGGTTGCGGAAGCCCTCCTTCGGGAGCACCGCGAAGACCTCTTCCGAGGACAAGCCGCGCGCGCGTTCGATGAGCGCGTCCGGGACCTTGGGGCGGCCGTCGGCGAACCGCTCGAACGGGCTTTGCGCCGTGAACTCGATCATCTGGTCCTTGGGCAGCGTGAAGAGCTGGGCCTGACAAGGCAAAGCCGTCAGCACCGCCCCGAAGCAGATCCACATCGCGAAGACCGCTGGCTCCTTCATCGTCGTCCTCCTGAGCTTCCTGGTCCGTCTTCCCTGGGTGAGATCCTAAGCCTTAATCTCGCGAAAGTGAGGGCCATCACGGCCGCCGTCCGGTGACGCGGAGCACGGCCGCCTGAAACCGGTCATCGTTTGCTTCCACATTCGCCCTTTTCCTCAGCGCGCGCTGGTGGAGAGTCAGGCCGTCCCCGCGAAAACAAGGAGTCCCCATGACCCGTGTCGTACAAAAGGCTTCGCGCGCGAGACGTGAAGCCGGATTCACGCTCATCGAGCTGCTGGTCGTGATCGCGATCATCGCGGTCCTCATCGGCCTGCTGCTGCCCGCCGTCCAGAAGGTGCGCGAGGCCGCCAATCGCGCGCGCGCGACGGACAGCCTGCAAACGATCCAGGTCGCGGAGGCGCAGTACCGCAAGGTGAACGGCGCCTACACCGACTCGCTGGAGAGGCTGGGCCTGGCCGGCCACTTCCTGGAAGGCCAGAGCGACGGTTACCAGTTCAACATCCAGCTTCTCGGCGGCGGCATCGCGGGCAACACATACGCGGGCCGGTTCCTGGCCACGGCCACGCCGGTGGCGCCCGGCATCACGGGAAACGCCGACTGCCAGGTCGATCCGCTGAGCCGCGTCCGT
>QHVP01000612.1 GCA_003222295.1 Acidobacteriota bacterium
CCACCGGCACCGTCACCCACATCGACAACGGCCGGGTCTACGCCTTCGGGCATCCCTTCTACAACCTCGGGCCCACGCAGTTCCCGATGCGCAAGGCGTACGTGTACTCGGTCTTCCCGAGCCTCTATCAGTCCTGGAAGATCAGCTCGGCCGCGGACGCGGTGGGCACCATCGAGCAGGACCGCATCACGGCGGTGGCGGGCATGATCGGCAAGGCGCCGCGCATGATCCCGGTCGAGGTGAAGATCAAGACCAGCCGCGGCCAGGAGCGGTCGTTCGCGTTCCGCATGGTCGAGGACGAGCTGTTCAGTCCCGTGCTCGCCTACGTCGCGCTGGCCTCCGTCCTGCAGAGCAACGAGCGCGCGTTCGGCACCTCCACCATCCGCGTCAACGCGACCTTGTCCCTCACCGGACGGCGCGACGTGCGCGTGGAGGACCTGTTCACGCAGGAGCAGCCGGCCATCCAGGCCGCGGGCCTCGTGGCCGCGCCCCTCGCCTACCTGATGACGAACGACTTCGAGCCGGTCAAGGTCGAGAAGCTGTCGATCGACGTCGCGTCCGACGAGACGGTGCAGAGCGCGACCCTGGATCGGGCCTGGCTGGAGCGCACCGGACCCGTGCGCGCGGGGTCGACGGTGCCGCTCAAGGTCCAGCTCCGCACCTATCGCGGCGAGACCCAGTCGGAGACGATCCCGATCACCATCCCCGCCACCGCGCCCTCCGGCACCTACTCCCTGCTCGTCGCCGATGGCCCTTCCCTGACCGCGGTGGAGCAGCGGGAGATGCGGCAGCAGTTCGTGCCGCGCGACCTCGACCAGCTCATCCGCGCCATCAACGGGCTGCGCCACAACAACCACGTCTACGTGCGCATGACCCGGCCGGACGACGGCGCCATCGTGCGCGGCGAGTACATGCAGTCGCTGCCGCCCTCGGTCCTCTCCGTCCTCGGCGGGTCCGAACAGGGCCCGAGCGTGATCCCGCTGCGCACGGCCGCGGTCTGGGATTTCGACCTCACCACCGATTACGCCGTGTCCGGCTCGCGGCTGCTCACCCTGACCGTCGAGCGCTAGAAGACCCGTCTCCTGATCTCATTGCGAGGTTCGATGCGCCATTTCTCCGCGGGGCTGCTGGCCCTGGCTTGCCTCGCCGTCCCCGTCGCCGTCCAGGCCGCACAACCCCAGTTCTGGCAGCTCGAAGGGGCGCGCGATTTCCTCGACGGGGAGACCGAGGGACTCTCCGTCGACTCCGAGGGCCGCGTGCGACTGGCTCCGGCCACCCGCGTGGTCCAGGACCCGGAAGCGCCCTACGTCTGGTCGCTCGCCCGCGACGCGGACGGCCGCCTCTACGTCGGCACCGGCAACGACGGCAAGGTGTTCCGCATCGAGAACGGCAAGGCCTCCCTCCTCTTCGACGCCCCGGAGCTCGAGGTCCATGCCCTTGCCGTGGGCAAGGACGGCCGTCTGTACGCCGGCACCTCGCCCGACGGCAAGGTCTACGCCATCGACCACGCCGGCAAGTCCGAGGTCTACTTCGATCCTGCGGACAAGTACATCTGGGCCCTTGCGTTCGACGACCAGGGGCGCCTGCTCGTGGCCACCGGATCGGAGGGACGGATCCACCGCGTCACTGCGAAGGACAAGTCGGAGGTCCTCTTCACGAGCCCCGAGGGCCACATCACCGCCATGGCCGTGGACGGTGGCGGCAACGTCTACGCGGGCAGCACGCCCGGCGGCGTGCTCTATCGCATCGACCGCATGGGCAAGGTGTTCGTCCTGCACGACTCCGCCTACCGCGAGGTGAAGGCGGTGGACGTCGCGCCCGACGGCAGCCTGTACGCCGCGCTCATCGACGGCAAGGATCCGAGCGACGTCCGGCCCAGCGTGCCCTCCCTGCCCCCCGTCACCGCCTCCGTGCCCAGCGGCGAGGTCACGGTCACCGAGAGCTTCAGCCTGGCCGGTCCTCCGGCCCCCGCGCCTTCCCCGTCTCCGCGTCCGATCGAGCCGATCCGCAGCGGCTCCGCGAAAGGGGCGGTGGTGAAGGTCTCGCCGACGGGCGAGGTCGACACCCTTTGGAGCTCTTCGGACGAGATGCCGCACGCCCTCGCCGCCACCGACGACGGCGTGCTCGTGGGCACCGGCAACAAGGGCAAGGTCTACCGGGTGCACGCGGACCGCTCGTGGACGATGGTCACCTCCTTCCCCGCCGAACAGGTCACCAACCTCGTGCACGCGAAGACGGGCGAGGTCTTCCTCGCGACCTCGAACCCGGGCCGAGTGCACGTCCTGGAGGCGGCGGCGGGGACGACCCGCAGCGGAAACACGGCCACTCCGGACAGCACCTGGTCCGCGTGGTCGGCCCCGTACACCAGCCGCCAGGGCACGCCCATCGCGAGCGAGCCCGCGCGCTTCCTGCAGGTGCGCGCGGTCCTGGTCGGCCAGCAGGGCCGTTCCCCGCTGCTCGACACGCTGGTCGCCGCCTACCTCCAGCGCAACCTGCGACCACAGATCCAGTCCATCACGGTGCACCCGCCGGGCGAGGTCTTCCAAAGGCCCATCTCCCTGTCCGGCGACGTGGACATCCTCGGCCTCGACGAGCCGCGCAATCCCGAAGGCCGTCCGGCCGCCGCCGCCACTCGATCGAGCATGCCATCCGCCACCGCCTATAGCCGCCGCCTGTACCAGAAAGGCGTGCAGACGTTCTCCTGGCGGGCGGACGATCCCAACGGCGACACGCTGGTCTACGACGTGTACTACCGTCCGCTC
>QHVP01000613.1 GCA_003222295.1 Acidobacteriota bacterium
ATTGCCTTCATCGACCTCATGCTCGCGGCGGGCCTCTACCTCGCGTACAGCAACGTGCGCCGGGAGCTCCACCTGGCCCGCCTCAAGAGCGACTTCGTAGCCAACGTCAGCCACGAGCTCAAGACGCCGCTCGCCCTCATCCGCCTCTTCGCCGAGACCCTGGAGCTCGGCCGCGTGCCCAGCGAGGAGAAGGCGCAGCAGTACTACCGCGTCATCAACAAGGAGAGCCACCGCCTCACCCAGCTCATCAACAACATCCTGGACTTTTCGCGCATCGAGGCCGGGCGCAAGGAGTACCGGTTCGCCCCTACGGACGTGGCCCGGGTGGTGCGCGAGGTCATCGAGTCCTACCGCTTCCAGATCGAGCAGCAGGGGTTCGCGCTGCGGGTCGAGGTGGAGGAGGACCTGCCGAACGTGCCCGCGGACGCGGAGGCCCTGGGGCAGGCCATCATCAACCTCGTCAACAACGCCATCAAGTACTCGCGCGAGTCGAAGACGATCGACATCGAGGTGCGTCGGGAGGGGTCGAAGGTCCTCGTCTCCGTGAAGGACACCGGGATCGGAATCCCGCGCGGCGAGCAGAAGAAGATCTTCGAGAAGTTCTTTCGCGGCGAGGACAGCCTCGTGCACGAGACGAAGGGCAGCGGCCTCGGCCTGGCCCTCGTCCGCCACATCATGGAGGCCCACGGCGGCGCGGTCGAGGTGGAGAGCACCTCGGGCAAGGGCAGCACGTTCACCCTCGTCCTGCCCGTGGGCAAGACTTGAAGGCCAGGGAGACGGGGCGGACAATGCGGAACGCGCCCAGCGTAATGGGCACAGCGCAATTCAAACGATGGGCAAGCCACAAGCAACGGACTGCGGCGCGAGCGGGATTCACTCCCGCGAGCGACGCGGGGGGTTTTAGGGGGGCCGCGGCGCAGCGGCCCTCCTGCCTCAGCGGCGGCAGGTCTGAAACAATGCGAGGGGCGCGGGGAACAGAGTGGCAAAGATCCTAGTCGTCGAAGACGAACCGGACATGGTGCTGGGCTTGAAGGACAACTTCGAGTTCGAGGGGTACGAGGTCCTGACCGCCTCCGACGGCATCACCGGCCTGGAGCGCGCGCGTGCGTCCAAGCCCGACCTCGTGATCCTCGACATCATGCTGCCCAAGCTCTCCGGGCTCGAGGTCTGCAAGACCCTCCGCGGCGAGGGGTTCGACAAGCCGATCGTGATGTTGACCGCGCGCGGCCAGGAGATCGACAAGGTGGTGGGGCTGGAGCTGGGGGCGGACGACTACGTCACCAAGCCCTTCTCCATCCGGGAGCTGCTCGCGCGCGTGCGCGCGATCCTGCGCCGCACCGAAGGGGCCAAGAAGCGCCTGGCCCGCTATCGGTTCGCCGACGTGGAGCTCGACTTCGAGACCTACCGCGCCAAGAAGGGGGACGAGCCCCTCGACCTCTCACCCCGCGAGTTCGAGCTGCTGCGCTACCTCATCGAGCGCAAGGGCGAGACGGTCTCGCGCGAGAAGCTGCTCGAGGACGTGTGGGGCTACGAGAGCTATCCGTCCACTCGTACCGTCGACACCCACATCGCGAAGCTGCGGGCCAAGATCGGCGACAGCGGATCGGAGCCCCGGTACATCCTCACCATCCACGGGACCGGGTACAAGTTCGTCGACCCCTCCTGATGCCGGCGCCGCGCGAGGGCTGGACGGCGGTTCCGGACGGAACGCGGTCCGTGTCCGCGCGGCGCCGTCCCGCGGACGATTTCGAGGTGGCGAAGCTGCTCTCGGCGGAGCCGCCGCGGCTGGCCGCCAGGTCCGCGCCCGCCCCCGCCGCGAGGCCGCGCATCGCGCTCGTCGGCCGCCTGCCCGGCGTGCGCCGTCGCCGCCTGCTGACGCGCGCCTACGACATCTCCGCCTTCGGGCCCGAGGAGGCGACGGACCTCGCCGACGCGGGCTTCGAGGTCGTGCTGCTGGATGCGGCGCTGGGCACGCGCGCGCTCAACGGCGTGCTGGCGTCCCTGGCCGGGCGGAGTGAGACGGCGCGTCCGGCGGTGCTCCTGGCCCTGCGCGACGGCATCCGCCCGCGGCTGCGTCCCGCGTATCACGCCGTCATCGACGACGTCGTGGCCGCCGGGCTGGGCGAGCGTCAGCTCCTCACCCGCGTGCACTCCGCCGTGCGCGTGCGCGGGTGGATGTCCGAGCTCTCGCGCAAGAACCTGGAGCTGCAGGGCCTCTATGGAAAGCTGGAGATCCTCGCCAGCCGGATGGCCGAGGAGCTGCGGCTGGCCTCCAACGTCCAGCGGAGCCTGTTGCCCGCGCCCCTTCAGCACGCCCGGCTGGACGTGGCGCGCGAGTTCATCCCCTTCCGCGAGATCGGGGGCGACCTCTACGACTTCGTGCCGCTCGGGCCCCACCGCATGGCGTTCGCGATCGGCGACGTGATGGGGAAGGGGGTCGGGGCCGCGCTGCTGGCCGCGAACCTCAAGGCCTCGATCCGGGCCCAGGTCGAAGCGGAGAACATCTGCCCCTCCGCGCTGGTGGCGAAGGTGAACCGGATGTTCTGGGACGTGGTGCCCAACGGGCTCTTCGCGAGCCTCTTCTTCGGGGTGTTCGACCTGGAGGCGTCGGCACTGGCTTTCGTCAATGCCGGGCACCACTACCCGTTCCTGGTGACGGCGCAGGGCGAGGTCCGCGACCTCGTCCAGGGCGGGACGGTGCTGGGGCTCGTCGAGGACTCCTCGTACGAGCAGGGCTCCGTGTCGTTCCGTCCCGATGACCTCTTCGTGTTCTACAGCGACGGAATCACGGACCGCGCGAATCCGCAGGGCGAGCTCTTCGGCGTGGAGCGCCTCAAGGAGGCGGCGGCGCGGACGGGCACGGACTCCTCCGCGCGCATCACCCTCTATTCGCTTCTGGGCGAGGTCCAGGGCTGGGCCGCGGGCGCACCGGCCGAGGACGACATGACGCTGATCGTGGCCCGGGCCAGGTAGCCTCGGCTTCGGATGCGCTTCAGAAGCCGAGCAGCTTCACCAGCCCCACCAGGAACCCGAGGCTGCCGACGATGGCCACGGGTGCCTTGACGTACACGGGAAGCTTCTGCCACCCCTCGTCGAGTCGCCGGATGGGCACACCGGTGATCAGCTCGAGCGTCCCGATCAGGATGCCCACGAGCGGCAGGGCGAGCGGGTAGGCGGGCAGGC
This sequence comes from Acidobacteriota bacterium, assembly GCA_003222295.1. Classification (GTDB taxonomy): domain Bacteria; phylum Acidobacteriota; class Vicinamibacteria; order Fen-336; family Fen-336; genus AA29. The sequence continues at coordinate 3,184 of QHVP01000613.1, forward strand.
GGACGCCCCCGGCGCCGGCCAGGAAATCGAAGAGGAGAAACC
>QHVP01000102.1 GCA_003222295.1 Acidobacteriota bacterium
TACTTTGCGAAGGCGGGGTTGTCGCCGTACGGCCGGTCGTAGAAGTTGTACTCCGCGGCTTGGAGCGCGCGATGGTCGCCGGGCAGGCGGCCGCGCCGCGGAGACGCGTAGGGCCATTCCATCGTCCGGTACTCCACCTTGTGGTCGAGCATGCGGCCCGCTTCCAGCATGAGCACCTTGATGCCGGCGGTGGCGAGTTGGAAGGCGGCCATGCCTCCGGAGGCGCCGCTGCCGACCACGATCACGTCCCAGGGACCGGAGCTGGGCTTGTCCTGTGCGGCCAGCTTGCGCGACTCGTCCGTGATGGCGAGAAGGTCGAGGTCGAGGGTCTTGTCCGCGGGCGCCGCTGCGGCCACCGTCCGGCTGTTTGGCTGCATTTCAGGCCTCCGCCTTCTGCCCGCAGTAAGGGCAATCCCTGCCGTCCACCGTCTGGCAGCCCACGAACTCGAGCAGGACCTTGTTGCCCTTGTACCGCAGCTCCTTGTGGATGCCGATCTCGGACGTGTAGTAACCGTGGATGGTCGCCTGTTTCGTGTTCGCGAAGAACGTCTCGAGCTGCGACTTGCGGCTGCCGCGATGGCGCCCGACGTCGCCCAGCAACGTGTCCACCTGCGGCGGCAGCGGCCTGGGCTCCTCGTTGCGGGGCACCTGGAGCGCGGGATCCGCGACGGTCTTGGCCGTCTCGTACTTGCTGATGTCGGTGAGGAGCGCGTCCGTCTGCGACGGGTCGAGCTTCTCGAATCCGCGGCCGAACCGTTTGGACGCCTCCGCGTCGAGCGCCGCCAGCCCGTCCAGCCAATCCTGTCGGAGACGGGCATCGGCTTCGGAGAGCAGCAGGTCCATGTAGTCGGCGACGCGCGCGTCCTTCGCCCCCGGCGAGCGCTCGTCGGTCGGGATGATCGCCTCCACGAGGTGCTCGACGGTCACGTACTGCGCGGCCGTCAGGACCTTCAGGACCGGCGCGGCATTCGCTTTCTGCGCCTGCGCGAACGCGGCGAGTCCTTCGTCGGAGAGCCAGGGCAGGATGGTCGCGGCGCCGGCAGTGGCGCCGAGCGCCTTCAGCGCGTTGCGACGGGTGACGAGCGGAGCGGACATGAGTCACCTCCGGAGCGTGCGTGGGGTCACAGTCTACAGCGGCTCACGAACATGCAAGCCCTCCCCCTCGTAAGAAAGCGGCATGCACCCGGTTCCAGGAACCACGCCTCGCCGGCCGCAGGCCCACCGAGTCGCGCGCGAGGTGTGGGGTTCCGGGTTCGGGGTCGAGCTGGACCTCTCCCGCCAGGTCCTGTGGCTGTCGCTTCCGCCTCAGCGCGCGGGCGAGAACGACGACGAGCCGCTGGCGCCCTGCGCCGAGCGCGCTGCTTCCGGGTTCACGTCCGCCTCCGCGCTGTTCGTGAAGGCCAGGCTCTTCGACGAGGGCCTGTACGCCGCCGTGGAGCTGGCCGCGCAGCAGGGCGCCGGAACCTTCACCGGGAAGGCAAACCTCCTGGCCGCGCTCATCGGCGAGGCGCCCCAGATCGCGGCCGCGGCCTCGCTCGGCGGCCTGCCCGTCGCCGTCGACTCGGATGCCCGTCGCGTGCGCGAAGCCTTTCTCGCCCGATCGCTCGCCAAGCCGATCGGCTTCTACACCTGGAGCGACGCCCTGCGCCGCCTCTTCCACCAGGATCGGCTGCTGCAGGACGAGCTGGCGGTGCCCACGGCCCGGGCCCTCGCGGCGAGGCTGAGCGCGGATCCGCCGGCCGCCGCCGCCTACGCCGCCTATCTCGATCTGGTCGCCCGTCTCACGAACAAGCTCGACGCGGACAAGCCGGATCTGCGCGCGCCGGACGGCCGATACTTCCTGCCCCCTTCGCGTGCCCACGGGACCGACCTCGTCCGCCGCCTGTTCGCGCACCGCCCGCCTCCCGACGGGTTCAGCCTCGTCGACGAGATGGTGCGGCGCATCCGCGCGGGCCTGCTTGCCCTTCATCCCAGCGGACGGTCGGGCTGGTACGAGTGGCAGACCTGGGCCCTGGAGCCGCTGCTCGCTCCGGACAAGACCCCGGAGGCGGCTCGCCTCCGCATGAACGACGGCTACCGCCGGCAGTTCGAGGAGATGTTCAAGCCGGCGACGGCGGTGGCGCGGGAGGCCAACCCGAGGCCGCTCGCCCTGGTGACGCCGACCATGCCGGCGCTCAGCGTGCGCCCCAGCGTGCTGGAGTCGAGCTTCGGCTGCGAGGGGCTTCGGTCCATGCGCCGGATCACCGCCTCGGGGGCGTCCGACGCGACCCTGGGCGACGAGCTGATGCAGGCGGCTTCGCTCTTCCGAGGCGCCGCCGCCGTCGCCGCCGAAGAGATCGGCATGGCGCGGGCCGAGGAATCGACGGCCCGGCAGTTCCGCTCCTGGGCGAAGGCGCCGGACCCGGAGCTGGCCGCGGACATCCGCGCGATGGTCCCCGTCTTCCACGACCGCCAGCGCAACAAGACGAAGGTGTGGGCCGTGCTCGGCTGGTCCACGCGCAACCTGGAGGTCGAGTTCGCGACTCCACCCGCGGCGCTCGTCCTGCAGGGGAACGTGCGGCTCGACTTCTTGCCCGAGACCCGTCCCCTCACCTATCCCGTGCTGGCCGAGACCTACGTCTCCCGCCTGATGGATGGCGACGAGTTCCGGGCCCACTGCGATCAGTACCGCACGCGCGCGCAGATCCTCCGTCACCTGTAGCGCGCCGCCTTCCGCGCTCCTTGCCGCCTGGCCAGCGTTCGCCTGGCCTAGAATGAGCCATCGTTCGACCAGGAGGCGATCCATGAGCCTCACCCGGCGCGACAGCCTTCGTATGCTCGGAAGCGGCGTGGCCGCGGCCGCCCTCTGGCCGCGCGAGCGCCTGCTCGTGTATGCGGCCAGGAAGGGCGTGAAGTTCAAGGTCGGCGTCACGGACTGGAACCTCAAGCTGGAAGGCAAGCCCGAGGCGGTGGAGCTCGCGAAGAGGATCGGCTTCGACGGCGTCCAGATCAGCATCGGCAAGGGCACCGATCGCCTGCCCCTGAGCGATCCCGCGCTGCAGCAGACCTACCTCGCGGAATCGAAGCGGGTCGGCCTGCCCCTCGCCTCCCTCTGCCTCGAGGTCCTCCATCGGAACTACCTGAAGTCGGATCCGCTCGGCCAGCGATGGGTCGCGGACGCGATCCCCATCGCCCGCGCCATGGGGGTCAAGGTCATCCTGCTCCCGTTCTTCGGCAAGGGCGCGCTGGAGACGCCGGCAGAGATGGACCACGTGGGCGACGCGCTGCGCGAGGTCGCGCCCGCGGCGGAGAAGGTGGGCGTCATCCTGGGGCTGGAGGACACGATCTCCGCCCGCGACAACGTGCGCATCATGGAACGCACGAAGTCGCCGGCGGTGCTGACCTACTACGACGTGGGCAACTCCACGAAGGGCGGGTTCGACGTGGTCGAGGAGATCCGCTGGCTCGGCGCCGGCCGAATCTGCGAAGTCCATCTGAAGGACAACCCGAATTACCTCGGCCAGGGCAAGATCGACTTCCCGGCGCAGTGGGCGGAGCTGGAGACGGATTGCCCGTCGGGCTCCGTCGAGAAGGACATGGCCACGAACCTCGCCTACATCCGCGGCGTCATGGCCAAGCGGTCGGCGGCCGCCTGAACCACGTCGCCGCCATCGTGCTCGCCGCCGGCTCGTCCACGCGCATGGGCCGGAACAAGCTGCTCCTCGAGGTCGGGGGCGAGTCGCTCGTGCGGCGCGCGGTGGGGGCGGCCTGCGGAGCGGGCGTGCACCGCGTCGTGGTCGTCCTCGGGCACGACGAGGCGCGGATCCGGGCCGAGCTCGAGGGCCTGCGCTGCGAGACGGTCGTGAATCCGGATCACGCCCGGGGCGCGGGCACATCCCTGCACGCGGGCGTGCGGCAGGTCGCGGCCGAGGCGAGCGCGGTGGTGATCGTGCTGGCCGACATGCCGTTCGTGACCGCGGCCATGATCGCCGGCCTGGTCGATCGCTATCGGGCCACTCGTGCGCCGGTGGTGTTCTCACGCTACGGCGACATCCAGGCGCCTCCCACCCTGTACGACCGCGCCCTGTTCGTCGAGCTGCTGGCGATCGACGACGATCGCGGCGGCAAGCAGGTGGTGGTCCGCCACCAGGCGGAGGCCGAGGCCGTCGCCTGGCCGGAAAGCGCTCTTCACGACATCGACGTGCCCGCGGACTACGACCGGATCACGAGAGGGTCCGCCACGTGATCAAGGCCCCTCCACCGCGGCCAGCACACGCTTCACGAATTCGGGGAGCGCCTTGCCCTCGATCCAGCGCACCACCACCACGAGGTCGTTGACGGGATCGACGTAGATGGCGTTCGTGCCCGCGCCGACATGCACGAACGCCGTGGGCGGCGCGTCCGCCAGGTACTTCCGATCGGTGTTGAGGAAGTAGTTCATGAAGCCGTAAGTGGGCTGCGCGGGCGTGGGCGTGAGCGCCTTGCGGATCCACTCCTCGGACAGGACCTGACGCTCGTTCCAACGGCCGCGCCGCAGGGTCAGCAGGCCGAAACGGGCCTGATCGCGAGCATTGATGAACATCCCGCCCCCCCAGTGGCCCCCGCCGCTGACGGACTGGACGAGCCCGCCGTCCAGGACGACCCACGAGTCCTGGTAGCCGTACCAGCGCCAGGTCCGGGAGGCGCCGATCGGCTCCATCACGTACTCGCCGAGGACCTGGGGCAGCGGCCGCCGCCAGACGTTGAGGGTGGCCAGCGCCAGCAGGTTCACGCGCGCATCGTTGTACTCGTAGACGCTCCCCGGAGCGTGACGCTCGCGGGCCATGTCCTTCTCGAGGTCCGCCGCCGGCCGGTCCGCCCAGTCCGGCTTGCCCCACAGCGTCCCCGACCAGTCGCTCGTCTGGCGCAGCAGGTGGTCCCACGTGATCGTCCGCGCGTGCGGCGAAGAGAAGAGGTCGAGCAGGCGTCCGTCCCGGTCGAGCACCGGCGCCGCGAAGACGGGCGCCACCGGGTCGTCGACGCTGCGGATGAGGGACCGGTCCACGGCCACCCCGACCACGGAGGAGAGGAAGCTCTTGGTGACGCTGTTCGTCACGTCCACGCGGTCGGGCTCGCCCCATTCCGCCACGATGTAGCCGTGGCGGACGACGATCCCGGTGGGATCGCCGCGCGGCCTCAAGGGTCCCCTGGCTTCGTTGAAGGGCTCGCGTCCGAACGCGCCCGTGTAGTGCGCGCGCTCGAGGTCGCGCGATTCGGTCGTCTCGTTCGCCTTCGCGAACGCGATGGCGTCGTCGAGGCGGGCGGCGTCGAGCCCCACCTGGGCGGGGCTACGGCGCTCCCACTCGCGGCCGGGCCAGTAGGGAGCCGCGGCGGAGCGGGCGGGAGCGGGCGCCGCGGCGAGGAACAGGGCCAGGAACAGGAGGCTCATGAGCGCGTATTGTGCCGCACCCGCGGAAGGCGAGGCACCGGGGCCTGCTGACACCACGCTGTCAGCAGCGCATTCGTACCGTCAGGTAGCGCGCCCCGGAAGGGACGCCCAGCGAAAGGATTCGAAGATGCTGCAGAAGACCGTCCCCGCCTGGTTCGAGATCCCGAGTGTCGATCTCGATCGCGCCGTCCGGTTCTACGAAGGGATTCTCGACACCACGCTCGCGCGTGAAGACATGGGCCCGATGCGCATGGGCGTGTTCCCGCACGAGAAGCCTCTTCCCACCGGAGCGGTCGTCCACGGGCCGGGTTACGAGCCCGCGAGCCAGGGCAGCGTCGTCTACCTGAACGTCGACGACATCCGCCCCGTGCTGGCCCGGGTGCCCGCCGCCGGCGGCGCCGTCGCCCTGCCCCTCACGGCGCTGCCGGGCGGGGCGGGCGTGTTCGCGCAGATCCGGGACACCGAGGGCAACCGGATCGGCCTGTTCTCGGCCCGCTAGCGGTTTGGCGGCGCGGGCCGGCTGCGCGAGCATTGCCGCATGCGGCGTGCGGACCGGCTGTTCCTCATCATCCACACCCTTCGCGGGCGGCGGGCCATCACGGCCCGCCGCCTCGCGGAGACCCTGCGCGTCTCGGCGCGCACCGTCTATCGCGACGTGGCCGACCTCCAGCTCTCGGGGATCCCGATCGAGGGCGCGGCCGGTGTCGGCTACACGCTGCGGCGGGGCAGCGACGTTCCGCCGCTGATGTTCACGCGCGCCGAGCTCGAAGCGCTGGTGGTGGGGGCGCGCTTCACCGAGGCTTTCGCGGGTGAGCGGCTGGCCGCCGCCGCCCGGCACGCCCTGGTGAAGGTCGAAGCCGTCCTCCCGGACGACCTGCGGCGACGGACCGAGCGCTCGCGGGTGCTGGTTCCGGCCGGCCGCCGTGCCGCCGCGCGCGCCGACCTCGACGCGCTGCACGAGGCGATCGAGAGCCGGCACCTCGTGCGCTTCGCCTATGCAAAGGCGGACGGGCCGGCCAGCCGCCGCGATGTCGAACCGGTGTGCCTCGCGTTCTGGGGCCGGGTCTGGACGCTGGGCGCATGGTGTCGCATGCGCCAGGACTTCCGCAATTTCCGTCTCGACCGCATGTCCGGCATGCACGTGCTCGAGGAGACGTACCCGGACGACCCCGCTCGCGGCCTGCGCGCCTTCCTCGCATCCGTCGGGGCGAACCCGGACGCCGAGGTCTGACCGCCGCGCGTCATTTCGTCTTGCGCGACGCCGCCACCTTGTCCGCGTTTTCGGCGCCGAACTTCGCGATTGCATCCGCGGCCTGGCCGGCCACGCCCTTGTAGGACGACACCCAGGCCGTCCCCGGCTTGCGCGCGATGAGCAGCCAATAGGGCGCCTCCGCCGAGAAGGTGTGGACGGTCTGCGTGTCCGCGTGCCCCCAGAACGCCTTCTTCGCGCTCCAGGAGGCGCCGCTCTTCGCCAGCGTCGCCGCATCCAGGCGTCCGCCGGGAGTGCGTCCGTCTCCACCTTCGCGCGCCCGACCACCTGGACGTCCAGGTCCGCATCCGCGAGGTCGGACGCCATCCGCACCGGCTTCTTGGCGAGCGCTTCCGAGACCTCGCGCACCGAGTCGTCGAGGTCCTTCTGCTTCAGCCCCGACGAGTAGAACCAGTCGATCTGGGCCTCGACGAAGGCGTCGCGGACCGCGGCGAGCTGGTCCTGCTTGTCCGCCGGCCAGGCCTCGACCTTCTTGCCGTGCTCCTTCTTCCCGGTCTCCAAGAGGTCGAGGTAGGCCTTTCGGGCGGCGTCCTTCTTGTCTTTGAGCTGGGCTTCGCCTTCCTTGCTCGTCGCCTTGGGGCTGCTGCCCGAGACGTGCACGGCCAGCGACTCCTGGGCAGCGGCCAGGGCCGGAAGGGCGAAGGTCAGGGCGACGGCGGCGACGGCGGCAACGCCGATCATAGCCTCTCCTTTGCGCTCTTGACCATGACGCCCACAACGCCTGAAGCATGTCTCACCGCGCGATGTAATCATTGCCCCGCGGCGACGTCATCCAGGTGCCGGGAACACCTGAGGAGGTGCGGTGCAGGGTGCGGCGGTGAGG